>CAJTLR010000034.1 GCA_910577185.1 uncultured Acetatifactor sp. | reverse complement strand
TTATCAACCACCTTTCTTGGAATTCCCTATGTTTGTATTATATAGGAAGCTCCTTCAATGACTTCCTCAGCAGTTCCCTTCCCCTGGTAAGCTGTGAAGTTACCGTGGATTCCACCCGTCCCGTAACCCGGGCGATCTCCCTCACAGAAAGTTCTTCATAGTAGAAAAGATGAATGACATCACGGTATCTGGCAGGCAGCGCCAGGACGGCCCCCATTAGGCGGCGTTTTTCTTCCCGCCTGAAAGCAGTCTCTTCCGGTCCCGGCGCCAGATCCTCCGATTCCTCCGGGCCATTCCTCTGACTTGTCTGGTCAACAGATTTTCCCCCTTGGGAATCCCAGTCACATTCATGGCGTCTGCTTGCGCTGCGCCATATTTTCCGGCACAGGTTCAGCGTAACTTTCAAAAGCCAGGCCTTTTCATGCTCCGGACTCTCAAACTGCGGAGCCTTCTTCAGATACTGGTAAAATGCTTCCTGCACCACATCCTCCGCATCCTGTACATTCCGGAGCCTTACATAGCTCAGTTTAAACAGCATATTACCGTACCGGTCAATCTTTAATTGTAAATCTTTTTCCTCCGTACCTGATTTTGTCATCCTGATTGTTTTGCGCAAAACCCTCTCTACTATATTATGAATATCCCGGAAACTATCGATTTACTGCAAACATTGTAAAATACTTTTGTATCAAAGTTGCATAACCTTTTTCGCTATCCTGTAAAAAAGAAGCACGAAAAAAGAGAGTGTTTACGGCACTCTCTCTTTTATAGACTTCTTTTTTTGAAAAAAGTTTCACTTTTCCCCGTACTTTTTATGTGATTCCTTTTCTTTTGCCATCTGTTCCCGGCGTTTTAATGTCTCTGCCGCCTGCCTGTTGCGCAGCTTCATGGTTTCCACCTCAGCCAGATCTTCTTTTCCGAGACTGCGGAAGCGGTTGACTCCGGCAGTCAGTATCAGAATACTGTTTTTGGTGGTGTCAAAAGCGCCATCTTCATACAATGTGTATACAAGAAGCCCTATGGGCACGGCTATAATCATTCCTATCACCCCGCTGACTTTGTAGCCGATATAGAGCAGGAACAGCGTGGGCAGAGGCGGGACGCCTATGGAGTCCCCCACAATTTTGGGCTGGATCAGCTGTCTGGCAAGCTGTCCCACACACCAGATCACCAGAAGCCCTATGGCGGTTTTGTACTCCGCAGTCAGAATCCGGATCACTGCCCAGGGAATCAGCACGGTTCCCGTTCCCAGGAAAGGCAGAAAATCCAGAAATGCAATCACCAGGGCAATCACGGCAAAATAATTTACCCGCAGAATCCCCAGTCCGATCAGCAGCAGAAAATACATCCAGACTTCTATTTTCAGCTGGGCCTTTAAATATCCCCCCACTGACTTCAGCAGACTGTCGCATATCATCCGATACCGCAGCAGAATCGACGACGGCATATGTTCCCGGAACCATTCATTGATCTGCTGCCTTTCTGCCACAAAAAAATACGAAGAGAGCAGGGCCATAATCAGGCCGATAAAGACAGCCGGAAGCTGTTTTGCAAAATTTCCGGCGGCCTCAATGGTAGGCGATCCGAACCTCGAAAGAAATTCTCCCATATACTCGTCCAGCTTTATGGCATTGTCATCCAGCTTCAGCTGTATATCCCCGGGAAGTTTTGCCAGCAGGGCATTCAGGTTATTGCCGATGCTGTTGAAATCAGCCTCTGCCTTTTCCAGCATTTCCGGCAGGGCGCCTGCCAGTCCCTTGACCTGTTCAAACAGCTGGACAAAGATAATATATAATACCAGCACTACAAGGGCTATCACCGCGATAATCACAAAGGCGCTGCCGATTTTTCTTTTTAATTTTACCTTTTCCTCAAAAAAGCGCACCAGGGGGCCGGCAATCAGCGCAATGATCCAGCCCGCTACAAAGGGTGACAGAAACACCAGCGCCCTGGGCAGTCCCCAGATGATGCAGAAAAGAATGGCGCCTGCCACAGCCAGGTTTACCAGTGCCTTACAATATTTCCTCATGATTTTCCTCCACAATGTGGTCTATCAGTTCGTATATTTCCTCCCGTCCCTGCTTTGTCTCTGCCGAAAAGGGAATCACCCGGATATCTGTTCCCGCATGCAGGGTCTCCCGGATCTGTTTCAGCTGCTTTGCCAGCTGGCTTCTCTTGATCTTGTCCAGCTTGGTAGCGATAATCACGGGCTGGTACCCTCCCTTTACAATCCAGTCATACATAAGCTGGTCATTTGCGGAGGGCGCATGGCGGATATCCACCAGCAGAAATACCTGTCTGAGCCGGCCTGAACTATGCAGGTAGTTCTCCACCATCCTGCCCCACTGGGCCCTGACCCTCTCGTTTGCCTTAGTATAGCCATAGCCCGGCAGGTCCACAAAATAAATGGCCTGATTGACATTATAATAGTTGATGGTCTGGGTTTTACCCGGCTGGGAACTGGTGCGGGCCAGGGACTTCCGGTTCATCAGCGCATTGATCAGTGAGGACTTGCCCACATTGCTTTTTCCCGCAAAGGCAATTTCCGGCAGCTGTGTATCCGGCAGCTTGCTGGTCACTCCGCACACAATTTCCAGGGCAACGTTTTTGATTACCATTTCTCTATTCCTTTCCTTTCCAAAATCCGTGCCTGCGGCAGTGCGTGGCCCCTTTACGGTGTCTTTTTCCGCAATGCCGTCTGATACCCGGAACATTCTTTGTCCTATGGGATGCATTTTCCGGATGCGCAAAGCGCCGTCACAAAGACGGCGCCCACATTTTAAATTGCTTTATTCAATCCGATCCTGCGCTCATTTTTATGAATGGTCAGGGGCGCATGTCCCTCTTCCACCACATCCTTTGTAATGATACACTCCTCTATGCTCTCATCGGAAGGAATCTCATACATGGTGTCGATGAGAATATCCTCCATAATGGAACGCAGCCCCCTGGCACCGGTCTTGCGCTCAAACGCTTTTTCGGCAATGGATTTTATGGCCTCCTCCTCAAAGGAAAGCTCCACGCCGTCCATGTCAAACAGCTTTCGATACTGCTTGATCAGTGCGTTTTTCGGCTCGCTCAGAATGCGTACCAGCGCATCCTGGTCCAGCCCCTTCAGGGAGACGCAGATAGGCACACGTCCCACAAATTCCGGAATCAGTCCGAATTTCACCAGATCCTGGGGAGTGACTTCCTGAAGAAGTTCCCCGATCTCCTTGGTGGTCTTGTGGGTAACCTCTGTGTTGAAACCGATTGCCTTGCGGTCCAGTCTTGCCTCCACGATCTTCTCCAGTCCGTCAAACGCGCCGCCGCAGATGAACAGAATATTGGATGTGTCAACGGAAATCAGTTCCTGATGGGGATGCTTCCTTCCCCCCTGGGGCGGTACGTTCGCCACAGTGCCTTCCACAATTTTTAAAAGCGCCTGCTGTACCCCCTCCCCCGAAACATCCCGGGTGATGGATACGTTTTCACCTTTCTTGGTGATCTTGTCAATCTCGTCAATATAAATGATGCCGTACTGGGCGCGCTCCACCTCATAGTCTGCGGCCTGAATCAGTTTCAGCAGGATATTTTCCACATCCTCGCCCACATATCCGGCCTCTGTCAGTGTGGTCGCATCCGCAATGGCAAAGGGCACATTGATAATCTTCGCCAAAGTCTGGGCCAGGTAGGTCTTACCGGACCCGGTAGGCCCTACCATGATGATATTGCTCTTCTGCAGTTCCACATCATCCAGATCCCTGGGCGCCATCACTCTCTTGTAATGATTGTAGACGGCCACGGAGAGCACCTTCTTGGCCTCCTCCTGGCCCACCACATATTCATCCAGAAAATCCTTGATTTCAATCGGTTTCAGAAGATTAATCTCGGGATGAACGGATTCCTCCTCTTCCTCGTCCTGCAGCTCCTCCTCCAGTATATCCGTACAGATGTCAATACAGTCATCACAGATATAAACTCCCGACGGCCCCGCAATCAGCTTGCGGACCTGATTCTGGGTTTTATTGCAGAAGGAGCATCTGATATCACTTCCGATCATTTTTCCTGCCATTATCTTACTCCTAATTCTACTCACTGACTTTTATATTATTTTTCGTCTGCGGTATCATGGGAAGAAATTACCATGTCAATGATACCGTAGTCCTTTGCTTCCTGGGCACTCATCCAGTTGTCGCGCTCGGTATCCGCGCAGATCAGTTCGTAATCCCTGCCTGTGTTCTCCGCAAGAATACGGTTCAGCTTCTCCTTGGTTCTCAGGATATGCTTTGCCGCGATCTCGATCTCCGTGGCCTGGCCCTGGGTCCCGCCCGCAGGCTGGTGAATCATGATCTCTGCGTTGGGCAGGGCAAAGCGCTTTCCTTTCGCGCCGCCGGCAAGCAGGAACGAACCCATGCTGGCCGCCATGCCGATACACACCGTGGAAACATCACATTTAATGTAATGCATGGTGTCATAAATCGCCATTCCCGCCGTGATAACACCTCCGGGACTGTTGATATAAAGATGAATATCTTTTTCGGGGTCCTCTGCCTCCAGAAACAGCAGCTGTGCCACCACAATGCTGGCAGAAGTATCATTCACTTCCTCCCCAAGAACTATAATCCTGTCCTTCAGAAGCCTGGAATATATATCATATGACCTTTCGCCCCTACTGGTCTGCTCTATGACATAAGGTACTAAACTCATTCGCCAAATTACCTCCATTTCGGTTTCCGCATCCGGCCGCTCTATTTATTATACCCGGCCACACGCCAATATTCATTCTGCCGCGTTTTCCACCACAAAATCGGCAGCTTTTCTGACACAAATGTCATCTGCAATCTGCTTTCTGCCATCTTTTCCAAGCATTTCTTCCACTTTGTCGTTTTCCACACGGTAGGCTTCCGCCATTTTCTTCAGTTCTTCCTCAATTTCTTCCTCTGTGGCCGTGATATTCTCTGCTGCCACAACTGCCTCCAGCACCAGCCTGGACTGGATTCTTCTCAGGGCCTGGGGCTTCACCTGGTCCATCAGCATCTCATGCGTCATGCCGGTGAACTGCAGGTACTGCTCAAAGGAAATCCCCTGATACTGCAGTCTCTGGGCATATTCCTGAATCATCTGTCTCTGCTGGGTATCAAGCATGGCATCCGGAATATCCATCTGTGCATCCGCGATAATGGCATCCACCACGGCTTCTTCCTTTTTCGCCTTTGCCTCGTCTGCCTTGCGGGCGGCAATCTTGTTTTTGATTTCCTCCCTGTACTCTTCCACGGTATCGCTTTCCTCGGAAACCTCGCCCACAAAATCATCATCAAGCTCCGGAAGCTGCTTCTCCTGAAGCTTCGTCACCGTACATTTGAACACGGCTGCCTTCCCAGCCAGATCCTCCGCCTGATAATCCTCGGGGAATGTGACGTTTACATCCTGTTCCACACCCACCTGGGCGCCGATCAGGGCCTCCTCAAAGCCGGGAATAAACGCATGGGAACCGATGGTCAGGGGATAGTCATTTCCCTTTCCGCCTTCAAACGCCACGCCGTCCACAAAACCTTCAAAATCTATGGTGGCGATATCACCTTCCTTCACGGCGCGGCCCTCAACCTCCGCCGTCCTGGAGTTTTTCTCTCTCTCCTTGTCGATCTCCGCGGTGATCTCTTCCTCCGTCACGTCCATCTCTATCTTGTCCACTTTGACACCTTTATACTGCCCCAGGGTCACACCGGGCTTCAGGGCCACTTCCGCGGTAAAAATAAAAGGTTTTCCCGACTCTATCTGTACAACGTCCACCTTGGGACTGGACACGATTTCCTCGCCGCATTCGTCATAAGCCTTCTCATAGGCTTCCGGGATCAGTGCGTTAGCCGCATCTTCGTAAAAAAGACTTTTGCCGTACATCTGTTCCAGCATCTTCCGGGGAGCCTTGCCCTTCCGGAATCCGGGCAGGCTGATCTTATTTCTGTTCTTCTGGTATGCGCCCTCAATCGCTTTCTCCAACTCCTCTGCAGGTACTTCGATGGTCAGTCTCGCCATATTGTTCTCTAATTTCTCTACCTGTAAACTCATCGTTACACTTCCTCCTTCAATCCTGTGTCCCATTTATTTTATTGTCATTATTGAAAGAAAACCTTCTATCCTGTCATCTTCCTGTCACTGATTCAAAAAGCTTCTTCCCTGCGAAGAAAACCGACAAAACCGCAGACACAGCCACAATCACACAGATTATAGCATACAAGATTCCAAAACACAAATGATTTCGGGTATTTTTATGCTTAAAATTTTGTAAACTCCGGACATCTTCCCGGCCTGTCCCGGTTTTGTCCAAAAACCCGCCCGGATTCTGTCCTGTGCCCGCCCCGGTCCGGCAGACTGTCCGCGCCGCCACGCAAATCCGGCGGTCCAGGTATCCTGAACCGCCGGCTGGGACGGACGCTGCGAGTCTGTCCTTATCCTTCCTTCTCCTCCAGAAGTCTCACCAGATAATCCCACACCCGCGCGGCAGAGGAAATACTCAGGGTCTCCTCCGTGGTATGGATTCCGCTCATGTCGGGCCCCATGGCCACACAGTCCAGATCCTTTATCTTGCTTCCCAGAATCCCGCACTCCAGACCTGCATGGATGGCTTCCACCCTGGGAGACTTCCCGTACATTTTTTCATACAACGCCACCATTTTTTTCCGCAGGGGCGAATCCTTGCGGTATTTCCAGCCCGGATAATCCCCGGATACCACATTGCTGCCCCCAGCCATTTCCGTCACCGCACACATTTTGTCAATCAGTGCATATTTCGCGCTCTCCACGCTGCTGCGCACGGAAAATTCCGCCAGAAGGGAATCTCCCTCCCATTTCAGGATACCCATGTTCAGGGAAGTCTCCACCAGCCCCGGTATGTCCGCGCTCATGGCCTGCACTCCGCCCGGCAGGGATGTGAGAAATGCCGCGGCGCGCTTTGTGTCTTCCGGCTCCGTACAGCGGTATGTCCCGGTTTCCCTCTCTGTCATGCGGATGAAAAATCCCGGATCCTTGGTGGCAAGTTCCCCCTGAATCTGTGCTTCCACAGTCCTGACGATTTCCTGGAACCTTTCCCGGTCTTTTTCTTCTGTCAGGAGAACCCCCTTCGTCTCCCTTGGAATGGCATTGTCGGCCAGCCCGCCGCTGATCTCACATATGCCCACGGGCATCTCCCTGGACAGCCGGTACAAAAGTCTCCCGAAGAGACAGTTTGAATTTCCACCCTCCTTCTGGATCTCACCGCCGGAATGTCCGCCCCTGAGACCGCCCACCAGGATTTCTGCCGCACAGCCCTTTCTCTCCCCCGCCTTCACCGGAAGGAGACATTTTACCCTTGCCCCTCCCGCACAGCTGGTCAGGAAGATGCCTTCCTCCTCCGAATCCAGATTGATCATGCGGCTGCCCTTCAGCATGGACAGGTCGATGCCCCTGGCGCCGTCCATGCCCACTTCCTCGTCCACGGTGATGATCACTTCCAGACGGGGATGTTTTATGGTTTCTGCGTCAAGAAGCGCCAGGGCATATGCCACCGCAATGCCGTCATCCCCGCCCAGGCTGGTGCCCTCTGCAGAGATTTCGTCTCCCTGCACCAAAACCTTAAGCCCCTCCGTCCTCATGTCAATGTCACAGTCCGGCTTCTTCACTGCCACCATGTCCATATGTCCCTGCAGAATCACGGTGGGTTCCTCTTCATAACCGGGAGCCGCTTCCTTTACCATGATAATATTCTTCCATTCATCCTGAATGCAGAAAAGTCCCCGTTCCTCCGCAAACTTCGCCAGATAATCGCTGATCTGCCCCACATTCCCCGACCCGTGGGGAATCTTCGTAATCTCCTCAAAAAAATAAAATACACTCTTTGGTTCCAGGTTTGCCAATACGCCCATTTGATCTCAGCTCCTTTCATTCACTGCCAGGCCATCCATTTATTCCCGCGGGCAACAAGCCAAGTGGCTGCCTCTCTCTATTTTAACCGTTTTCAAATGTGCTGTATATATTTCTTTGAAAAATTTACGAGAAATTTTCTTTTTTTGTCTTTCTCCGTTTCCTGATTTTTCCCATGAGCAAAATCACCAGCAGAATACAGGCTCCCGCCCCGGCACCCAGGACCATGGCCCCATTATATTCCTCCCGCTCCAGAACCGTCACCCGGAATGTGCCCGGCCGGTCCATGGAAAATTCCAGATAATGGCCTGTCACGGTGGTCGGCACTGTCCGGAACCCGGCCTCCGTCCGGATTTCCACCACCGCGTCTTCCGGATCCCCATCCCCATAGGGCACCCGCACCCGGACGGGCTGTGTATCCTCTCCCGCAACAACTTCCTCCCCATCCAGGGTCACAATGGAAAAGTCCGTGCCTTCCGCCCCTTCTTCCAGCACCAGTCTCTGTTCCGGCAGAAATTGTCCCTGCACCAGAACCAGCGCCCTGCCCTGGGGGTCCTTTTCGGCGCTTGCCAGGGAAGTGATCCATTTTTCATACCGCGCCTCCAGCACCTTACTGCATGTCACATGGCCGAAATCAAAGTCCGGCCACAGGCCATAATATCCTTCCTTCTGCGGAATTTCCGGAATCCGGGTTCCGTCTATGGACCCGCCGTATTCACACTGGAATTCCGCCAGTTTCTGTCCCTCTGCCTGGAAAATCACCGTGAAGTGCGAAAAGGCATCCGGCACTTCCTCCCTGCCACAGAATTCTGCATAATCCAGGGGCGTAGCCCCTCCCTCATGGCCCACGGAATCCACACCGGGCACATTTCCCTTCACATAATAATTGCCGTACAAAGTGCCCTGTTCCTCCAGACTGCCCGCAATGGAGCCCCCGTATTCGCCGGAAAACTCCAGTTCCGGGCAGGCATAGCTGTAAAACACATCGCTTCCCCGGCCCGCGATGCCTCCCACATAATTTTTTCCGGACAATTCTCCCATGGTGTAGGAGCTTCTGACACAGTAGCCGGAAAAGCCGGCGATTCCCCCCACGTAACTTCCGTCCGTGCTGGCCACTTTCCCGTAAGACTCGCAGGAAACCACGGCCCCGTAATCAGCCTTTCCCACAATGCCGCCCACATAATCCTTTTTTCCTGTAATATCGCCCTGGTTGCAGCTTTCCCGTATGACAGCCTTCAGGGTCTGCTCAATATGGAAGCTTTCCGCACCGCTGATGGAAATATCGTCCTCCGGATCAAAATCATATTCCGTGGCCACCTGCCCCACGATACCGCCCACATTGGTATCCGCTTCCACAGTCCCCTGATTGATACAAAGCGTAATTTTACCCTGCTGGAAAGAAGAAGTGTCATAATATGCCTCCGTGGTATCCTCCGCCGTGCCGGAATCTTCCCCGGAAGCATTCTCCGCGTCCCCGGAATCCGCCCCGGGACTGCCTGCCTCGTCCGCAGGCGCCTCATCCGAGGCATCTTCCACGGTAATGCCCTCATAGCGGAACAGATCGTCCCTCAGCCCGCTGATAGAACGGCGCAGGACCTTCCCCTGGGCCATCAGGGCATCCACATTGGCCGATGTCCGCTCCGTTCCCTGCTGCAGTACGTCTGCCAGCTGCACCAGCTGGTCGCCCGCCGCGGCCAGTTCCCGGTTCAGGCTTTCCAGGTTACTGCTGATCCCGCCGCTTCTGTCGCCTGTGGCCGTGGTAATGTTTGCCAGATGGGTGCTGGTTCCCTCGCCGAATCTTCTGAGCGCCGCCAGATAACTCTCGATATCCACCTGGTTTCCCGGTATTTTATCCGGTTTCCAGTCCCCATTCACCGTGATCCGGGAGGATTCCCCGGACTGCCCATTGTCAATGGACGGTTTTTCCACATCTAATATATTGTTATCCGTATTATCTTCCGTATCATCCTCCTGATTTCCATCTGTCACTTCATCTTTCGGTTTGTCCCGGTCAGCGGCCGCCTGGTCTGCCAGTTCCTGATTGAGGCGGCTTAAATCACTGCTGATGCCGGTCAGTTCCTGATTGTAGATATACCACAGTTCATTGGCCGTGCCGGTGAGATTTCCCCCGGCTGCGGACGCCGCCGACAGATGGGCGCTGATTCCTTTTGTCAGCTCCGAGGCCTGGCTTCCGTAGCCGCTCAGCTCTTCGTGGGATGCCTCCAGCAGGTCAAAAAAGACTGCCGCTTCCCTGTCGATCTCACTGAGTTTGTCATTCATGTACTGGATCTCCAGAAAAGGCTCCATCTGCCCCGCAATGCCTCCCACATCCTTTCGTCCCAGAATATAGCCTGTGTTGGTGCAGTTCTGCAGATACCCCTGGTGCAGCCGGCCCACGATCCCCCCAGTGTTATAACCTACATGCTGATACCCCACCTTTCCGGAATTGGAGCAGTAATATATCTTGCCCCGGGAATATCCCGCAATCCCTCCGGTATCCGTGTGTGCCGACACATTTTCCGTGCCGCCCATATCTTCCAGATTTTCAAGGGTGATGTCCTCCAGGTCATAGGAAACCTCCTTACTGTATGTGTTGATGCTGCCGGAATTGGTGCAATTGTTCAATGTCCCCTCATTGACGCCGCAAATGCCCCCGGTAAAGTGATCCCCCGTCACACTGGCGGCAGAATGACACCTCCTGATCTCACCGGAAGCCTCATTGACTCCGGCAATACCGCCGGCTTTTTCCGCCGCTGCCACACTGCCTCCCACGCTGCAGTTTATGATACTGCCGTAATTGACTCCCGCCAGAATGCCGATTCTGCTTTTTGTGCCCTCCGGATGCACCCTGCCCAGAACAGACAGGTTCCGGACGGTGCCGCCTTCCTGTACATAGCGGAACAATCCCATGGACGAACCGGCGTCCGTTATCTCAAGCCCTGTGATCTTATGGCCTCCGCCGTCAAAGATGCCGCCGAAGCTGGGAATCACCACTCCCCTGTTCTGCCGGAGAACAATATCCTTCTCCAGTTTGATATATTTATCCCGGGACCAGGCGTCCACCTGGCAGTCCGCAGCCAGCTGCACCAGTTCATCCTCCGAGGATATCCCCAGCACCGTATACGCTTCTTCCGGCAGCGGGGTATCCTCTCTGTACTCCCCGGAAAGGAACTGTCCGTAGACAGGATATTCTTCCGCACTGGCGGAAAGCACATTTGCGGCAGCCAGAACCAAAACAAGCATGACGGACAAAGCCTTTTTACCTGGATTGATCTTTTTCTTCATGATTTCTGCGCCTCCTTGTTCTGATTTTCTTTCTTCCCCGCTTCCCCATATTTCCGGAACCGGCCTCATCCTCCTGCACCGCCGTCCCAGCACTCCCCGGCACTGCTTCCATGGTGTTTTCCGGCACTTCTTCCCATGGCTCTTCCCCATGGCTTTCCGGCACTTCTTCTGTACGGCTTCCCGGCACTGTTTCCCGGGCACTTCCACGCCCGCATTCTGAAATGTTTTCCCGTATCCCTTCCGTACGGCTTTCCGGCACTTCTTCCCATGATTCTTCCGTATGGCGTTCCGGCCCGGCCCCGGGTTCTTCTTTCCCCTGCCCGGCGGCATCCTGCACCGCCTCTCCCGTTTCCAGCCTCGGCACCATATCTTCTCCCGGATAAGTTCTCAAATGCTCCACTTCATCCCTGGCTCTCACCACAGCCCCCATCTCGCCGTCAATGACACCGCTGAAGTCTCCTTCCACAATCCCGTTCACATAGCCCCTGATATGGCCTGACATCCGGATTCTTCCTCCGGCGGGAAGGGGTTTGCCCACTTCCCGTTTTAAAGTGAAAGCTGTTTTTTCTATAATAATGTCGCCTGTCAGCAATGTCTGGGGCAGTACCAGCAGTACCAGCGCAATGGACGTCAGCGTACCCCTTCCCAGTGCCAGCCCTATGGCTGCCACCACTGCATTGGTAGACACATTGCTGATGATAAAGCCTGCCGCCACAAGCATGGAACCGCTGGTGACAATGGTGGGGAATGCCTGGTTCAGGGATTCCACAATGGCTTTTTTGATGGGCATATAAGTTTTTATATCCATATACCGGCTGGTGATCACAATGGCATAATCGATGGTGGCGCCCATCTGAATGGCCGAAACCACCAGATATCCCAGGAAATACACCACTTCCCCCGTGAGATAAGGCAGGGAAAAATTCATCCAGATACTGCCCTGAATGGTCAGTACCAGCAGCACCGGCAGGCCGGCTGACTGGAAAGTAAACAGCAGAATGATCATTACAAACAATGCCGTCAGCACCGTGATGATATTGTTATCCATGCTGAAGGAATCGCTCAGGTCCTTGTTGCTGGTGGAATTTCCCACCAGGTAAATATCCTCCGCATTGTAATACCCTGCAACGGTATTCCGTATTTTTTCCAGCGTGGCATAGGTTTCTTCCCCCTCGGACGGCACGGACAGTTCCAGCACAAACCGGCTGCAGTCCTCTCCCAGCAGCTGGTCCCTTGCGATGCTGATCTGGGAATATGCTTCCGTCAGCGTCTCCTCCAGTTCCTCCTCCAGCGTAATGTTCCCGTTTTCTTTCTGGTCATATATAAAGAGGAACATATCGATCAGCGGCACCCTGTACTCGCCGATTCCCCCCAGAATGGCCCCGTAATTGCTGTGGTTTACCGCATAGGCGGAATACAGCAGATCTGCCACCTCCACGTCCAGGTCGATGAGTTCCGCGAATTCCCTGGGTGTCAGCTGCTGTGTGAGGATATATCCGTCCATGGCTTCGATATTGGCCAGACCCATGCAGGAGTTCACTTCCTCCATTCTCTCCAGACTTTTTAAAACCTGCGCCTCCTTCTCGTAATCACCGTTAGGCACTATGACCGCCAGCTGGTTCACGGTTCCGAATTCCCGGTTCACCATGGATACCGAGAACTTGTTCTCGCTCATGGTTTTGGATTCCAGCGTGTTCACGTCATACACATAATGGGCCTTTCCCGAAAGGATGGCACTGACAATCACCGCTGCCACCAGCAGGGGCGGCACCACAAACCTGGTATGTACACAAAATTTTCCCACTGCGGTAATCCTGGGCACAAAGCTTTTATGATGGGAATGGTCTATGGCCTTCGCAAAGGTGAGCAGCAGCCCCGGCATCAGGAAGAACACGGACACCAGGCTCATGACAATTGCCTTTGCCAGAACGATACCCATATCGTAACCAATCCGGAACTGCATGAACATCATGGCCACCATACCGGAAACCGTGGTCAGGGAGCTGGAGGAAATTTCCGGGATGGCCTTGCTCAAAGCCACGATCACCGCGTCCCTGGCGTCCTTGTCCTCATGCTCCTCCATGAAACGGTGACACAGAATGATGGCATAGTCCACTGCCAGTGCCAGCTGCAGCACCACCGCTATGGAGTCCGTCACAAAGCTTATGGTGCCGAACCAGTAATTGGTGCCCTTGTTTAATATGGCAGCCACAATAAAAGTCATCAGAAACACCGGTATTTCCGCGTAGGTGGAAGAAGTAAACAAAAGCACCGCCACAATGACCACACCTGCCAGCATCAGAATGATAATCATATCATTGCTCAGGTCTGCGGCGTCCCTCTCCTCCTGGCCGATATCGGAAGTGTAATATACATCCTGCCCGGAAAGCTCTTCCAGCACCCGGTTCAGATATTCCAGCGCTGCCGGGTCATCCGCCTGCCCGTCAAAGGTGACTTTGAAAAGCGCTTCCATGTCATGGTAATAGTCTTCGGTGTTGTCGAAGTCCACCATGCTGACACCTTCCATCTCCTTCAGCCGGTCAGCCAGTTTTTCCGCCTCCTCATAAGTCACATTGCAGACCATGATACGGGCAGTGCCGTATGTGAGAAACTGTTCCTCCATCAGGTCCAGTCCCTGCCTGGTCTCCGTGGTATCCGGCAGATAGGATGTCAGGTCATTGTTGACCTTTACCCTGTTCATGGAGGCAATGCTGAAGAGAATCAGCATGATAAAAATCAGATAAAATCCTTTCCGCTTATCCACGATCAGGGTGGACAGCTTCATCATAAAAGATTCGTCTTTCTTTTCCTTTTCCATAGAACCTCCCATATCCTTCCTATTTTCAGGCATGTTATTGATAAACCTGTCTTTTAATCAACTTTTGTTGATTTTCTTTTCACATGCTATTATAATAAAGATATGGGAAAACGCAATACACAGATTTTGACGGAATGTGGGATTTTGAACACATCACAAATATTGTGTCGACGATTTAGAAAATGTTTAGATTGCATCCATTTACAGTTTATAATTTGGGAGGTGTCTATGACGGATCACAACGAAGACCGCAGAGTGCGGCGTACAAAAGCCCTTTTGCTGCAGGGACTGATAGAACTTATGGCCAGGAAGGACATCAACGATATTTCCGTGAAGGAACTGTCGGACCTGGCCGATATCAACAGGGGAACATTCTACCTTCATTACAGTGATATTCATGATATGCTGGCACAGATAGAAGACGAATTATTTACGGAATTTCATGAGATACTGGACCGTACTTTAAACAAGGACACAGGGACACACTCTCACCGCACCACGCTTTTTGAGATCTTTACTTTTCTGGAACGCCACCGGGATATGGCCAGAGTCATGATGGGCCCCCACGGAGACCTGACTTTTGTGAACCGCCTGAAAAGCCTGGTAAGCACCCGTCTTTCCAGTATTTTATCCGCGGGAGAGAAGGAAACTGTCTGTCCCTATGCGGAATCCTTCGCGGTTTCCGGCTGTATCGGCGTCATAGAGACCTGGCTGAACCAGCCTTCCCCGCCCTGCCCCAGGGAAATGGCACAGATATGCGGCGATATGCTTATGATGGGCGTGGATACCCCGCCCGGAGCACCAGAGCGCGGGGCACTACAGGGCGGTTCCCTTCCGGGGAACAAAAAGACCTGACATGTCCGCTTTCTCAAGGGTCAGAAGTTTTACTTTCTTGTCGATGCCCCCGCCGTATCCCGTCAGGCTGCCGTCCGCCCCCACCACCCTGTGGCAGGGAACGATCAGGGATACCGGATTATGGCCCACTGCCCCGCCCACCGCCTGGGCGGACATTTTTCCGACTCCCCTCTTTCCCGCCATCTCCCTGGCGATATCCCCGTAGGTCACAGTCTTCCCATAGGGAATCCGCAGAAGAATCTTCCATACTTCTTCCCGGAAGGGAGTCCCTTTCAGGCACAGCGGCGGGGTAAAATCCGGTTCCCTTCCCGCAAAATAGATGTCCAGCCACTGACTTGTCCGGTCAAATACCGGCAGTTCCTTTTCTTCCTGTTTTTCCGAAAAATATTCCCCGGAATATTTCTGTCCCCTCAGATACAGTCCCGTCAGGGCTTCCCCATTGCTTCTCAGCAGAATTTCCCCCATGGGGGAATTATAAAACCGGATATAGTCCATGGTCCCCTCCTTTGGCCTCATCCGCCGGTCATCCCAGCGCTACATCCAGGGCCATCATCACCGTAAATCCAAAAGCAAAAAACACTGTCCCCAGGTTGGAATGGGTTCCCTCCGACATCTCCGGAATCAGTTCCTCCACCACCACATAAATCATGGCTCCCCGCCGCAAAACTTAAAAGATACGGCAGTACCGGCACCACCAGTCCGGCGACCAGTATGGTCAATGCCGCTCCCAGGGGTTCCACCGCGCCGGAAAGCGCCCCGTAGAGAAACGCTTTTCTTTTGCTCACCCCTTCCGCACGCAGGGGCATGGAGATAATCGCGCCCTCCGGAAAGTTCTGTATGGCAATGCCCAGGGACAGCGCCAGGGCACCCAGGGCAGTGATTCCTGTGTCGCCGGATGCCCACCCTGCATAGACCACACCCACCGCCATGCCCTCCGGCAGATTGTGGAGCGTCACTGCCAGAACCAGCATGGTGGTCTTTTGCAGGCTGCTGCCCGGCCCCTCTGCCCTGCTGCTGTTCAGGTGCAGATGGGGAATCGTCCGGTCCAAAAGCAGCAAAAACAAAATGCCCAGCCAGAATCCCGCCACGGCAGGCACAAAGGCCCACTTTCCCATGGAAGCCGCCTGGTCCATCGCCGGCACCAGCAGACTCCACACGGACGCCGCCACCATGACCCCCGCCGCAAATCCCGTCAGGGCACGCTGCACGGACACATGCAGCTTATTTTTCATAAAAAACACACATGCCGCCCCCAGGGCCGTGCCCAGAAACGGTATCATAATTCCCCGAATCACTTCTGTCTGCATAAAATATCCTCTTTTTACGGAAAGCAATTTTCAACTAGCATATCCACTTCCGCATCCGAAAATCCGGAATATTCGCAAATAATTATGGATATTTCATAATTCCGTGCGCATCTGCGCACATGGAATCAAAAATCGAAACATCGACCTTCTGTTTCGATATTTTACCATAATTATTCGCGCATCTGCGCACATGGAATCAAAAATCGAAACATTGACCTTCTGTTTCGATATTTTACCATGTCAGCCGGTTCCGGGCAAGCGTTCCCTCATGATTCCATGGTTTTTTTTAATTTCTTCCAATAGGGAAAGAACAGGGCGGCAGAGAGCAGGGCGGTGAGGACATCCGCGGTGGGGGTTGCCCAGGCAATCCCGTATACCCCGCCCAGAAAATGATACAGCAGCATAAAGGGCACATCCAGCCCTCCTTTCCTGCACAGGGACAAAATCAGCGGCGGCAGTTTTTTTCCGGTAGCCTGGAATACCGTCACTGCCATCATAATGCAGGAAGACAGGGGCAGGGAAAGACATAAGATCCGGATAAATCTCTGACTGTATTGGATGGTTTCCCCATTGTCTATGAAGATTCCCGACAGCGGCGCCGCAAACAGATACAGAAGCACCGAACCTGCCAGTGCGAGACCCGCGCTGTAAAACAGGGCTATCCGGATGGTTTTCCCCATGCGCTCCCTGTTTCCGGCCGCATAATTATACCCGATCAGCGCCAGCACACCCTGGGTCATTCCCTGGGCCACCGCAAAACCCACCATATCCACCTTTTTTGCGATTCCCATACCGGCTACCGCCTCACTGGAGTACCCTGCCACCAGCTGATTCAGGGTTACATTGGAGAAAAACGACATAAGTGTCATAACAAAACTGGGCAGCCCCACCACCAGCACCTCCCGGGGAATCTGTTTTTTCAGGGTAAAGTCCCGGGGATGAATGCGGATGCACAGATTTTTCCTGTTTTTTCTCATCAAAACCAGAAAATAGATGCAGGCAGCGCAGTTTGACAGAAGCGTGGCCAGAGCCGCCCCCTGAATCTGCATATGTAAGCCGAAAATCATCAGGGGATCCAGAATGATATTCAGAATTCCCCCCATGGTCAGTCCCAGACTGGCCTGCTTTGCATAACCTTCCGTTCTCACCAGATGGGCCAGGATGGTGCTCAGTACCGTGGGAACCGCCCCCAGTGTCACGGTGTAAAACACATACTGGTAGGTCAGTTCATAGGTTTCCGGGGTAGTTCCCATAAGCGGCAGCAACACCGGACGGATTACCATAAAAGCCATGCCGTATAGAAATGCCGTTAAAATGCCGCCCCACACGGCAAATGCCGACACATTTTTTGCCCTTTCCGGATGATTGCCTCCCAGGTCCCTGGAGATCAGGCTGGCGCCGCCGATGCCAAACAGATTCGCGATTCCCGTGAGAAAGATAAAAGGCGGCATGGCAACCGTGGCTGCCGCCACCTGTACAGGGTCATCCAGCTGACCGATAAAAAAAGTATCCGCAATATTATAAATCACGGTGATCAGCTGACTGATCACCGTGGGTATCGCCAATGTAATGACTGCCTTGCGTACAGGCGATTCTTCAAATAAATATTTTTTGTCCATTGATACTCCCACTTAAAAGATTTTGTCCAGAGCCTGCTTCATGAGCCTGCAGACCCCCTGATGGCTGATTTCGTCATCCGTGAACAGGACTTCCGCCCCGGTATTTTTTTCGGCATACCGCTGATTGTCAGGATACCAGGGACTCTGTCTGCTGCAGGCCAGAATGGTTTTCACCGGTATGCCGCAGCTTTCCGCATACAGATCCTCCCTGCCTCCTTCCACCGTTTTCCGGTCTCCGAACAGTGCGTCCAGGGAATCTGCCGTCTGGCAGGAAAATCTCTCCCCATCCTCCGGCATCCGGCATTTTGCCGCCACATCCAGCTCTCCGTTGACCAGAATTGCCGTCCGGAACAGATCCCTGTTATGGGACGCCACTTTTGCCGCCCCATAGGCGCCGCTCCCTATGCCCAGCAGATAATTGTCCTCCGGCGCCCCGCTCAGCGGATACATAAAACGGAAGATCCCCGGACATTCCCGGGCGATAAACTGTTCATTCCAGGTTCCCCATGCCATGTCCGTACAGAGGGAATGGCTGATGTCCGGCGCAATGATAAATATTTTCTTTTTTTCCGCATATCCGTCCAGAAGGTCCGTATACCTTTCCAGTTCCACCGGCCCCGTGCCATCCGGATGGATAAACCAGACCGCCGGATATTTTTTCCCTGCCTCAAGATCCGGGCCGGGAAAAAACACTTCTGCCTCAAAGGTGCTGAACAACTTCACGGACATTGCATTTACTTCGATATGTGCCATTTACGCCTCCTCCATCCGAAATACATTTTCAAGGGGGATCCAGCCGATAAACTGTTTCACATGCCTATCGCAGTATTCCCAGTTGTGTCTCCCGTGATCTCTGATATCATGGAATTCCAGTCCCATCTCATGCAGCAGATTTGCCGTCTCATAATTGTCGCCGGCGATGGCATCCTCCTGCCCCGTGGCGATATAGAAGGCAGGGAGCCTGTTCCCTGCAGCCAGGTGTTTTTCCAGCAGATACAGATTGTCATCCGGGGTGTTGCGCCTGTCCTGTGCTCCCCCGAACGCCGCCGCGATGGTGCGCTGGGCTTCCGGTATGGGATCGTCCGCGTGTTCCCGCACCCCCAGATCTTCCGGTCCCCTCCGGACCGGCTGTCTGGGAATGATTCCTATGGGGCCGGAAAAAACACCGCAGGCGGCAAATTTTTCCGGATAACGCATGGCGAATTTAAAGGCTCCGTATCCTCCCATGGAAAAGCCCGCCACAAAATTGTCCTCCCGCCTCACGGACAGCGGAAACAGCTTTGTGAGAAAAGGAGGCAGCTCCTCCGTGATAAACGAAAAATACGGATATTTTCCGTGGGCGGTGTCCATATAGCCCGCGTAATAAGAGCTGGGAAGCACCACCGCAATACCGGCCTGGGCAGAATACAGTTCCAGGGCGGTATATCTGGCCCAGTCCGTGTAATTGTACCCGCCTCCGGGAAGCAGCCACAGAACCGGATACCGGTAATCCAGGGGGCGGTCAGCCAGCGAAAACCCCCATTTGTTTTCAGGGATGATGACTTCCACCCCCATGACCATTTTCATCATTTCCGAATAAAAAGTTATTTTATGTAACGCCATAGCCGCCTCCCAGCAAATCCTTCAGAATCCATGCGGTGTACGTGGAAATCCTGGCGGGGTGATCGGTGATATAAGTCACTCCGTTGCATTCCGAACAGTACAGCCCTTCAAAACGCTCCGCAAACCATACCAGCGGAATATATAATGTCCCATCCCGGTGCACAGCCTCGCACAGCATGCTTTCCACCCGGTTGTCCGCCACACAGCCCACAGAGCCTCTGGCAAACTGCAGGTGCTCTCCCGTCCGCAGGTCCAGTTCGCACACGGTTCCATCCTGGTTCTGGCGAAAATCCGCTCCCCAGATCCTGCCGCAGAAGGCCGCCGGCACATACAGATATTCCCCCCGCACAATCTCTTTTCCGCCCAGTCCGTGGTACTTTAACTTTTTCCAGGAAAACACCTTTCCGTTTACAGGCACTGTCTCCCCGCCGGTCCAGGCCATGTCACAGCCTTCCGCCACGGCAACGGACACCCGGTCTCCTTTTCTCTCCCTGTCACATCCGGTATGCGCCAGGTTGCCGTCCGCGTCCCTTCTCACCCCGGAAAAGTTGTAATCCCACATATATTCCGCATCATCAAAGGTCTGGCCGTGATCCCTGTTTTTCACATCCATAATGGAAAATCTGGCCTTTTCTCCCTCAAAAAAGATAAAATTGTAATCTCCCCTGATGGAAATTTCCGGCAGCCCCGTACACCCGTTCACCAGCTTCCAGTACTGGTAATTTTTCATCAGTGTGTCCTTGTTTTTCAGGGGATAATAGGGCGGCACCACATCATGCTCCAGCCGGGACACCATGATGTCCAGCGGCCCGCCCTCATTTCTGACCCGGTCCTCTTCGTCGAAGAGCAGCCCCGTATCCGTGGGACACCCGCTGCCCGCCGCCCCTGCAAAGAGATGTCCGAAATGTCTGGCCATCTGGGAGGCCACGGCATTTCCCATGGACATGCCCTGAATGTAAATCCTGCCCCTGTCAATATTGTATTTTTCCTGCATCCGCTCCAGCAGTCCCAGAATCAGCTTCACATCATGATATCCGCTTATGGGCCCGTCCTGCAGTGCAATCTGCGGCAGCCCCGGTATGGGCTTTGACAGCATTTCCTTTTTTGCGGGGTCAAATTCGATCTGCCACATTCTCTGGCGTTGCGCATTGGGAAATACCACAATAAAGCCTTCCCGGTCGGCAACGTGGCTCCAGGATGTATAAATACACTGTCCCCATCCGGTCATGAGCCCTCCGTGGCAGGAAATCACCAGCGGTGTCTTTCTCTCCGGGTCATAATTTGCGGGCACATATTCATACCACACATCCTCCCCTTCCCCCGCCACCACACATTCCCGGTGCTCTTTCAGCAGGGGCGGGTACACCTGGGAGTTATTCCCGTTTTCATTGACCACCATGCGGCCGTCCCGGATTGCCTCCGGCAGATAGTCCCTGTTGCAGTCATTGGGTTCTCCGGGCAGTAATACTATTTTTCCCTTCTCCATGGACTATTCCTTTCTGCAGGCTGTTCCGGTCCGGAACAGCCAGTTATCTTCCTCATTCAGTCTCAGGTTCATGGTTTTTGTATACAAATGTCCGTTCAGCTTTTCAAAACGGAGCCGTGTCACCGTCCATGATTCCAGCCAGTGAACGGTAATCTCCAGGGTGTATGTATTGATAAATCTGGCGGTGGCGCAGTAATCGTCCAGTCCTGCCAGCACATTCCTGATTTTTTCCGGCCTCCACTTTCCGTCCCTGTAAGCCCTGATTTTGTGCTCCCCAAACGCGAATACATAACTGTCACTGTCTTCGGCAAGGGAAAATTCCCTCACGGGCAGATCCCTTTCCTTCGCGCGGAACAATTTGAAAAAATCACCTTTTCCGGGCGGCGCCACGCACATCCACGGATCCAGTTCCCCTGAGATCAT
This sequence comes from uncultured Acetatifactor sp., assembly GCA_910577185.1. GTDB lineage: Bacteria > Bacillota > Clostridia > Lachnospirales > Lachnospiraceae > Acetatifactor. Next base: position 16,554 of record CAJTLR010000034.1, on the reverse strand, counting down.
GCCGTAGGTTCCCGTCAGGTCTTCATGCCCCGGCAGCTGGTCCGGAAGGTCATCCGGCACGGTGAGGCTTTCCGCGAAGGCTGTAAAACGTTCATATGCCTCTCTGTCTTCCTCCAGCGCCTCATCCCTGATCACATCAAAAAGTCCTTCGTAAACCGCATCCAGGGTGGCCTGGGGCCCGTATGGCATCATGGCTCCTTCATGTATGGAAACCACCAGTTTTTTGTCCGGCCAGATAATCCCGAACTGTCCCTGCCCGCCGTCAAACCGGTAAACCCCGGGCCTGCTGCAGGCCCAGAGCTGATAACCGTATCCGCATCTTCCGTCCTTCTGTTCCGGCGCGTAAGAGGTGTCTGTCTGTACGGACAGGGCATCCTTCACAAACTTCTCACTCAGAATCTGTTCCCCCTGCCATTTCCCGTACTCACAGTACAGCATCCCCAGGCGGAGATTATCCTCCGTGGTGGCAAAGGTGCCCGGCTCCGCCGCGATCTTATCCGGAAAATCCAGCCAGACAAATCTTTCCGCATCGATTCCTATCTTTTCAAAAAGCCTGGGTGTGAGATATTCCTTCAGTCCCATGCCCGTTTTTTTGTAAATAATGGCTCCCAGCAGGCAGGATCCGGAAGAATTGTACAGAAACCGGGTGCCCGGCAGATAGGTTACGGGCGTCCTGAAATAATCACAGATCCAGTCTTCGGTCATCTCCGGATGCACCGCCATGCCGTTGGTCATGGTAAGCACATGGCGTATGGTGATCTTTTTCATGTTCTCATCCGGCACAATACCTGCCTTTTCTATTTCGTCCCTGAAAATTTCCGTAACCTTTTCCTCCAGACAGAGAATTCCCTCCTGCTCCGCTATGCCTATGGCCGTGCAGGTATAGCTCTTTCCCATGGAATGATTGCTGTGGACCAGGTCCGGGCCGTAAGGCTTCCACCAGCATTCCGCAAACACTTTTCCCTCACGGGCCGCCATAAAGCCGTTCATCCGAGTATGCCTGTGCATGAGCCGCTTTAACAGCCATTCCATCCTTTCCGATGAGATCCCCGCACTTTCCGGGGTCGTTCTTGTGAGACACGCCATAATTCCCTCCGTCTTTTTACTGAATTGCCAGCCAGCTGTCCAGCTGACTCTGTTTTTCCTTGATAATGTCGTCAATACCCGCCGTGTGCAGCGCCTGCTGGAACTCGGGCAGTACGGCGTCGATATCGGCCTCGCCCATGATCAGCGGAATATAATACTGGGAAATCACATTGGCACATGCAGCCATCTGGTCCGCCACCGGTGAGGCGTCAAACTGGAAGCCCAGCGCCAGTGATTTGCTGGCAGAAGCATTTGCCGCTTTCATCTGTTCGAAAATATCCACCGGTTCATAGTCCCTTGGCGCGCACAGGGTAATATTGGGCCACAAAGCGGATCCTCCCGGCCCCCAGCCGCAGTCAAACAATGATTTTCCTTCCGGGAAGCTGAGTCTTCCGTCTTCCGTCACCACATAATTCTTTCCTTCAATTCCCTGGCCCACCAGTTTCGCCGCTTCCTCGTCGGAATAAAGCACATTCAGCACTCTCATGGCAGCCTCCGGATTCTTACAGAAGGAACTGATATGCCACATATAAGTGGTCACATCACCGGTGGTTGCAAGCTTGTCCGTCACCGCGGCGCCGGTCACATTAAGTCCGTAGGAAGCCGCCACGCTGTCCACGCCCTGCTGGGCGTCCCAGTTATATCCCAGGGTTCCGTTGGCCACACCATACTGAAGGTTCACAAGGGTGGCGTCCGAGTTGCTCATGGGATCGGGCGAGATAATGCCTTTTTCCTTCCAGATCTTCACATTCTCCAGAAATTTTCGGAAATAATCCGATTCATAATAGTTTTCCACTGTTGTGGACCTGGTGGGATCCGTCAGCACGCCCAGGAAATTGGTATCTCCCAGGTAGTCTATGGACTTGGGAATCCAGTAAGTCTGTGTGGCTCCGGGAATATAGTACTTGTCCGGATTGGCTTCTTTTAATTTTACCATGACATTGGTGATGTCTTCCAGGCTGGCCGCCTTTGCCAGTTCCTCCCCGACTCCGGCTTTCTCCACATCCTCCGAATACACAATGTACTCGTTCTGGCTGCACCAGGCATATACGCTGGGAATCCCGTACAGGGTGTCGCCGATCTTGCCGCAGTTGAGATAACTTTCGTATCCCTCATAGACACTCTGGATATCCTTGCCATATTCCTTCAGCAGATCATCCAGCGCCATGACCTGGCCGTTGGAAACCAGATTGCTCTCCGATGTATACCAGAAGGAGTTGAACAGGTCAATGGAGTTCTCCCCGCCCGTAAGCATCAGGTTCAGCTGTGTCACCAGATTTGCAAATTCAATGCCCACCAGCTCCACTTCCGCCTGGGCCTTCTCCCGCAGAATCACATTCAGCGCATCCTGGATTTCCTGTTTCTGGGAAGTGTCGCCGATCAGAAGGTATTCCATGGTGACCACCGGGTATTCCCCGTCCTGCGCGGGCTCTTCCCCTTCTGCCCCGGTTTCCGCCTCCGTGTTGCTCTCCGTCCCCTGCTGTGCGGAAGACTCCCCTGACACATCCGGGCTGCCGCCTTCCTCTTCTTTGTTTCCGCATCCGGTAAACATCGTGCTTACCATCGCTGCCGCCAGCACTGCCGCCAATAGTTTCCTCTTCATAAAAACCACCAAACCTTTCCGTAACCTGCGAATTTGGGCCGCAGGCACAATATCCATGTCTTTTTGAGATGCATACATCTTAACAAAATACTGCCGGACCATTCTATCAGATTTCTGTTGTAAATCGTCACTTTTCTAATTTCTGCATCCATTTATTACATACAATAATACATTTTTACCCGGTTTTTTCACAAAAAGCAGAAATGTGATATTATTTCTCACAAAAATGATAGCTGACATTTCCGGAAAGCTGTATCTTATTTGTATAAAATGCCAAAGGCTGTCACACGCGAAAGGAGTAACTGCATTATGAAACAAAAATATCCGAAACACAAAAAAAGGTTCGTCCGGGCGCTTCCCCTCTACCTGATGATGCTTCCCGGGTTCCTTTACCTGGTCGTCAACAATTATATGCCCATGGCGGGGCTGGCACTTGCCTTCAAGAAAGTGGACTACTCCGCCGGCATACTGAATAGTCCCTGGACAGGGTTCTCCAATTTTAAGTATCTGTTCAGCACCAAAGATGCTTTTATTTTTTTCAGAAATACCATTCTCTATAACCTTGCATTTATTTTTCTGGGCAATCTGCTGGGAGTCTTCACCGCCATTGCCCTGGACAGTTTAAAGAAAAAATTCTTCAGGAGGGCCAGCCAGATTGTGATCCTGATACCTTATCTGCTGTCAACCGTGATCATAAGTTACATCGTGTACGCTTTCTTGAGCGGAAGCACCGGTTTTGTGAACAATACCTTATTAAAAGCCTTGGGGGGAGAACCCGTCAGCTGGTACAGCCAGGCCGGATACTGGCCGGTGATCCTGGTCATTGTGTACCTCTGGATGAGTTTCGGATATTCGTCCATTCTTTATTATTCCACGCTCATTGGCATCGACAAGACCTACTACGAAGCCGCAGTGGTGGACGGGGCATCCATCCTCCAGCAGATCCGCTTCATCACCCTTCCCTTTTTAAAGACCACCATCATCACTCTGGTGCTGATGGCCGTTGGCAGAATCTGTTATTCCGATTTCGGTCTGTTCTACCAGATTCCCATGAACAGCGGCCTGCTGTACAGCACTACCCAGACCATTGACACCTATGTATACAGGGCCCTGCTGGAAATGAATGATATCGGAAGAAGTACGGCTGCCGGATTCCTCCAGTCCATTCTGGGATTTGTCTGTATTTTCATCGCAAACACGGTGGTCAGCAAAATAGACAGGGAAAGCGCATTGTTTTAAAGCCGGCCAGGCCGGGCGCCGGACCCTGACCGGAAAACCAGTTTTCATCACCGAAAAAAATTGCAGCAGAAAGAAGGTATAACCATGATCCAGAACAGTAAAATTTACCGAATCCTCATGAGTCTTGTGATGTTATTTTTCGTTTTTGCATGCCTCCTGCCATTTGCCCTTCTGATATCCGGTTCCCTGTCCTCCGAAAGCAGTCTGAAAGCCTTCGGCTACACTCTGTTTCCCAGGGAATTCAGCCTGGAGGCATACCAGTACATATGGACCACCAAAAGCGCCATCTTCCGGTCCTACGGAATGAGCCTGATGTACACTGCCGTGGGCACCATCGCAAATATGTGCATGACCTTTATGTTTGCCTATCCGCTGTCCAGGGAATCCCTTCCGGGGCGCAAGGTAATTTCCTTTATATTGTTTTTCACCATGCTTTTTAACGGCGGTTTTGTCCCCACTTATCTGATCTATGCCAATATCTTCCATATTGTGGATACTTACTGGGGAATGGTGGTCCCCTACCTTTTGATGAACGCCTTTTACGTCATCATGTGCAGAACCTATATCACCTCCAATGTTCCAAACGAAGTGGTGGAAGCCGCCAGAATAGACGGCGCCGGCGAAATGGCCGTGCTGCTCCGGGTGGTGACGCCCATGTCGCGGCCCATCCTGGCCACCATCGCGCTGATGTCCGCCATAGCCTATTGGAATAACTGGACCAACGGTGTCTATTTCATCCGCATCCGGACAGAACTTTACGGAATACAGAACTTTTTAAACTCTGTCATGAACAATGTGACCGTGCTGTCCTCCCACAGTTCTTCCCTGGGAACCGCCCGCCAGATTCCAAGCACGGGCATCCGCATGGCCCTGGCCGTCATCGCCGTTATCCCGGTGCTGATTGCCTATCCTTTTTTCCAGAAATCATTTGTGGCCGGAATCACGGTGGGCTCCGTAAAAGGATAAGGACAGAAAAACCGCAAAAGAAAATGAGGAGAAATGTCATGAAACAAATCGAAAACAAAATCATGCTCATCACCTACGGCAATACCCTGGGCGCAGACCTGAAGGAGCTGGAGCAGAACCTGAAAAAATATATCCCCCGTGGAGCAGTATGCGGCCTGCATCTTCTTCCCTTTTACCCCTCCTCCGGCGACAGGGGCTTTGCCGTCATCAACTACGACACCGTGGACCCGGCGCTGGGAACCTGGGAAGACATTGACCGGCTGGGTTCCCAATATTATCTGATGGCAGATTTCATGCTGAATCATGTCTCCATCCGTTGTGATGAATTCCGGGATTACATGGAAAGAGGCGATGCCTCCCCCTATCGGGATATGTTCATCCACTGGGATGAATTCTGGCCCGGCGGTGAGCCTTCCGAGGAGGAGCGGAAAATGCTCTACTGCCGCAAGCCTGTCCTGCCCAAAATGGACTTTGTCCGCAAGGATGGGAAAAAAGTCTCTCTCTGGAACACATTCTTCCAGGAGCAGATCGATATCAACCCGTATGCCCCGGCCACAGGGGACTATTACGCCAGAAACCTGAAGCGCATTGCCTCCCATGTGCCCCTGGTCCGTTTCGACGCTTTTGCGTATACCAGCAAACGCCCCGGCACCAGCTGCTTCTTTGTGGAGCCGGAGATCTGGGAAATCCTGGATCTGTCCATGAAGCCCCTGGAAGAAACCGGCACACGCATGCTGGCGGAGATCCATGAAAACTATCACATTCAGCTGAAAATGGCAGAACACGGATACTGGGTATATGATTTCGCGCTGCCCATGCTGCTCCTTCACGCCATAAAAAGCGGCCAGAGCCAGCGTCTCATCCACTGGCTGAAAATATGTCCCCGCAATCAGTTCACCACCCTTGACACCCACGATGGCATCGGTGTGGTGGATGTAGTGGATCTGCTTTCGGATGAGGAGATCGATCTGGTGCGGGATGATGTGGACGATATCACCCGGGATGCCAGGCCCTACCTGCGTTTCCCCAGCATGATCAAAACCGACAAGGGAAAATCCCGCCTGTATCAGATGGGATGCACTTTTTATTCCGCTTTGAGATGCAATGACAATGATTATCTGCTGGCCAGGGCCGTCCAGTTTTTTACCCCCGGCATTCCCCAGGTGTACTATGTAGGTATGCTGGCCGGGGAGAATGATGTGGAAGCCCTCATGCGCGGGGAAGAGCCCCGGAGCATCAACCGCCATACCTACTCGGAACGGGAACTGGAGGAAGCTGTGGCAAAGCCGGTGGTAAAACAATTGTTCCGCCTGATGCAGTTTCGAAATTCCTATCCCGCCTTCGACGGAGACTTTGCCGTAACCCCCGGTCCGGAAGTATCCCCGGGGAAAACCAGCCGGCTTACCATCACCTGGACGCATAATAGCTACCGCTGCACCCTTTCCTGTGATATGGAAACAAAATCCTTTGACATCACTTACTTTGACCCGGACACCCGGGAAATGACCCGTTTGCTTCTGTCATGAGGCAAATGAAAATCTATTATTGAAATCTGTTTCCATCCCGCCACAGACATGCCGGAAGCATTTTCTGCCGCCCGCTCCGCAGCGGAAAATGCCTCCCCATGACGGGACGGAACGAAAAATCAGGAGGTACCCATGCCATTACTTACAATGAATCTGGAAAGTCTCTGTCTGAAGGGCAACACCCAGGTCTCCATAATCCTCCCCCAGATTCCCCAGGGGGCGGATCCCAAAACCTTTTATTCCGGTGAGAAAAAATACAAAGTCCTCTGGCTTCTCCACGGCACCTTCGGCGATCATTCCGACTGGGTCCGTTATACCGGAATCGAACTTTACGCCAGGGAGCGCGGCCTTGTGGTTGTCATGCCCAGCGCACTGAACTCCAATTATTCCAACTGGGAAGATACCATGCTGGGTTACAACATGTATGATTTCCTCACGGAAGAACTGATGCCCATGGTACAGCACTGGTTTCCGGCCTCCGGCAGACGGGAGGATAATTTTATCGCGGGCCTGTCCATGGGCGGCCGCGGCGCCGTAAAATATGCGGCAAACCGTCCCGAACTGTTCGCCGGGGCAGCTGTCCTCTCCGCAGTCCCGGTGGACTTTGCCCTGATGAAGCCGGGGGATCCCAATCCTTTCCTGGATCCGGAAAATCCGCGCACTTCCCTTTCCATCAGAAATGCGGGAGGACTGGAAAAATATATTGCTTCCGAAGAAAATGTCTGGGATATTCTGGACAAAAAAGCCCCCCTGGGAGTGCTCCCCCGGCTGTTTTTTGCCTGCGGCCAGGAGGATGTGCTCCTGTACCGGCAGTATACGGCCTTCCAAAAGCACTGCCTGGAAATCGGCCTGGATGCCGACTGGTTCTCCCTTCCGGGTTACGCCCATGAGTGGAGATTCTGGGATATTGCCATTCAGAAGGCCCTGGATTTGTTCGGCATCCTGCCAGTGCGAAAATACTGACCAGAAAGCGAGGTTTATATATATGAAGCTTTACGCCCATTTCAACACATCCGTGGGAGACTTCGGCCATCAGGCAGATTCTCTGCTCTTAAAGGGCTGTCACGGTATCTCCGATCACAGGGACAGTTCTGCCGTACAGGCGGAAATCATAAATGCCTGCGGGGACTTAAGCGGAATGCACCCGGTCACGGCGGCTTCCTCCATCAGAATCAGGGAAGATGCCATCGAAATTTTCTTTTCCCCTTTCCGGCTCACCGGAAAGGAACGCGTTGCGGTAACCATCCATGGTGAAAAAACAGAATATTCCCCCGGCACATGTGATTTATGCACTGTCAGGGGGGAATCGGATTTTGACAGCTTCCGGGAAAACGGCATTGTGTACCGGATGCATGTCCCCTCTGCCTCCGTCCCCCGTCCCCTGATTCTGTTCCTTCACGGAGGCGGGGAATGCGGCAGCGACAACTGCCTCCAGCTCACCGGAACCATGGGCGCCATCTCCCTGGCAGAACGTTTTCCGGACTTCTATATTATGGCGCCCCAGGCCCCTGACAACGGGATTTCCATTGAGGCGGCCCTGGGCTCCATGAAAGGATTTTCACAGTTTGACCACATGGACCTGGGCGCCCTTCCCCACTGCGGCAAATCTGCCAGGGGCTGGAACCGGGACTATCTGGCCGGTATTGAAGCGGAAATCCTGCGGCTGGTCCGCGCGGAAAAAGTGGATCCTTCCCGCATTTATCTCACGGGCATGAGCATGGGCGGCGGGGGCTGTCTCCGGATGCTCTCCGTTGCGCCCGGATTATTTGCCGCCTCCTGCATCATCTGTCCCACCATGAACAGCGAGACCTATTCCATCCTGCATGAACTGCCCCCGGTGCCCTGCTGGATCTCCAGCGCCTATATTGACCATCAGCGCAACCGCCACGCTTTTCTGACGGATGCCTGCTCTCATCTGTGGGAGCAGGGCAGGCGTGACGTAAAACTCACGCTCTTTACCGCGGAAGAACTGAAAAAATACGGCATCGGGTGTTCCGAAGGACTCACGGACGCCCAGATCAGAAGCGAAAACCACAATTGCTGGACACTGGTGTACCACAATGAGCGCCACATGCTCAGCTGGATGACCGCCCAGGTCAATTCCCGCCGGTTCTGACCTGTGTCCCGTCACATTTTTTAAGAGGTGTCAACATGAATTTTACCAAACTCACAGAATATCTTGATTCCCTGGAAACAAATTACAAAATCCCCGGCGGGGACTGTATCATATGCCAGAACCATGAAACCATCTACCGCCACGGCTTTGGCTTCTCGGATTATGAAAAGAAAAAACCCGTGGACCCAAACGACATTTACATGCTTTATTCGGCCTCCAAAGTGATTACCATGACCGCCGTTCTCCAGCTGATAGAGCAGGGAAAACTGCACTTGTATGATCAGCTCACTGATTTCTTCCCGGAGTTTTCCGTTTTGCGGGTTGCCGATGATTTCAGTATCTCTTTCCCCACCAAATGGCCGGACAAAGATACCCCCTGTCATCTGGCCCACCGTTCCATCCGCATCATCGACCTGATGACCATGACCTCGGGCCTGTCTTATGACACGGAGTCGGAAGTGCTGAACCGGCTGAAAGAACGCAGCGGAAACCAGGCCTCCACCTGCCAAGTGATCTCCTCCATGGCCGGAATGCCGCTGGTGTACGAGCCGGGAGAGCGCTGGTCCTACAATCTGGGACATGATATTCTGGCAGGCGTTGTGGAAAAGGTTTCCGGAATGCGTTTTTCCCAATACCTGGACCGGAATTTATTCGGCCCCCTGGGAATTACGGATTTCCGTTTCCGGCCGGATGCCGTGCCCTCTGCCCTCTACCGCACGGAAATCGGGCCGGATGGCCTGCTTACCGACAACATTCTCCCCTATCCCGAAGGTTACCACAGCCGGTTCCGGATCACGGAAAACTATGAAAGCGGCGGGGCAGGGCTTTTCGGCACTGCTGCATCCTACAGCAAATTCATAGACTGCCTTGCCTGCGGCGGCACCGGATGGAATGGCTCCGCCATTCTCTCCGGGGATACGGTGAGACTGTTCACCATCCCCTACACCACGGGAAGACAGCTGGAGGATTTCCGCATGACCGGAAAAAAGGAATACGGCTACGGACTGGGGGTCCGGGTCCGCACCGAAAGCCGGGACAGCCTTGTCCCTCCCGGGGAATTCGGCTGGGACGGCGCCGCCGGGGCCTATGTGCTGGCGGATCCCCTCAATAAGATCAGTATTTTCTATGTGCAGCATGTGTTCGGATTTCCAAAAGCATACTCTCATATCCATCCCGCCATTCGGGATCTGGCCTATGGGGGAATATTCGGAAAGACAGAATAAGAAAGGACCAGAGACAATATCATGAGCTTACAATTATGCGACAGACTTTACTGGCCGGGCGGCCTCACCAGGGCCTTTACCCTCAGCTATGATGACGGGGTCATGCAGGATATCCGTCTGGTAGAAATGATGAACCGGTATTCCGTGAAAGGAACCTTTAACATCAATTCCGGTCTTCTGGGCCGCAAAAACATCCTTTCCGGTTTTCGGCCGGGCGAGCCCAATGTGGAACATTTTAAACTTGATGCCGCCAGTCTGCCTTCATTATATTCCGGTCACGAAGTGGCGGCCCACGGGCAGTACCATTCCTCCGTCTGCGGCATGGACAGCCTGCGTGTCACGGAGGAAGTCCTCTCCTGCCGGAGAACCCTGGAACAGATCCTGCACCTCCCCGTCACCGGTTACGCTTATGCATTCGGCTCATACGATGAAACCACTGTGGAGGTTCTGAAAAACTGCGGCATGCTTTATTCCCGCACCATCACCTCCACCCGCGGATTTGAACTGCCGCAAAGACTCCTTGCCTGGGATCCCACCTGCCATCATGATGACCCGGATTTGTTCCGGCTGGCAGAAACCTTTTTAAGCGACGCACCCCATTTTTCATGTTACAGTCCCGCAAAACTGTTTTACGTTTGGGGACATGCCTATGAATTCGACCAGCATGACAACTGGGACCAAATGGAGACGCTGCTGAGCACCATATCCGGCAGGGATGATGTCTGGTATGCCACAAACGGAGAAATTGCCTCTTACCTGCAGGCGTACCAAAGCCTGGTCTTCGCGGCGGATTCCTCCTTTGTGTACAATCCTTCCTGCACCTCCGTGTGGATCGGCAGCATGTTCCGGCAGCTCTTTACAGAGGCAAAGCCGGGGCAGGTCACCAGCCTGCTGCCGCCGGTGGAAATGTAAGGGTTTTGGGTCTGTGCGCCCAGCACTTACGTTTCTCAGGCACAAATCTCCCGCAAAACGGGGCGCGCAGATGGCGGAAATGAATTTCCAGACAGGCTCTAGCCCAGGATTTTCTTCCGGTATTCCGTGGGAGTAATGTCTTCATATTTCTTAAAAATCTGGGTGAAATGGGAAAAATTATCATATCCGATTTCGGCAGCAATCATGCTTATGGGAATATTGGGTGTGGCCAGAAGATCCTTGGCCACATCCAGTTTTACCTGCAGAATATAGTTTTTAATATTCTGTCCCGTCTTCGCCTTAAACACTTTTGTAAAATACTCCGGGCTCAGGTGCACATGCTCCGCCACATCCCGCACCGTAAAATTCTTGGACAGGTTATCCAGGATATACTGCTTGGCCTTGTCCACATCCGTCCCTTCATCCTGCTCCACCTTTCCAAGCGCCGTTATGATGTATCCCATGGCTTCCTTTAACGACCTGGAATCCGAAAAACCATCCATGTAATCATTATAGGAATACTCCCCCTGGAACAGATCCATGATATCGATATTATTTTCATAGGAATAGGAAAAAAACATCTGGGTCAACTGCTGATGAAGGTTACAGATATCGGCGTAATTCAGTTTATTTACCTTCAACAGAAAGTCCACATGGGAAAAGATGCTTTCCCGAAGATTTTTGTACTGTTTTCCGTTTAACAGAAGTTTCCATCTATGCATGTTCTCCTTCAGGTCAAGGGTCCTGTTCAGAACCACTTTTTCCGAAGTATAATAAATTCCCGGCTTATGATCCGTATTGTTAAGGTATATGGTGTTGGTTTCCCCGGCTTTCTTCCGCAGCGATTTCAGTTCCGTAAAGCTGCTTACATACATGCCGGGGGCCACACGGAGCCCTGCCCTGATCTTCTCATACAGAACCACATAAAAGTCCTCCGGAATATCCATGGGAAGCCCGGCCGCACTGACCAGAAGAATCACATATTGATGCAGCGTATTTTCACACAAAAAATAAGTAAGGGACGGCGCCATGCCGCATGTGTCAAGGGCAGACACCAGTATCTGCCGGTTCCGGAAATCCGCATAATCCGGATCGTCCCGCCTGACATAGTCAAAAATATTGATCATGATCATCTGTACCCCGGAACAGGCGCTTACCGGATATCCCATTTCGTTCAGTATCCGCACAGACTGGTTCACATCATCCTCATTGGCAGAATATAATTTGTATATGGTTTTTTCCAGCATCTGCATTTTATTTCCGTCATAGACCTGGCCGTGTCTTAGCAGTTTTCTTCCGGATTCGTCCGCCATATACTTTTCTGCCGCTTTTCTCAGCACCGCTTCTATTTCATCATAGGGCGCCGGCTGGACAATATAATCAAAACAGCCCAGCCGGATACTCTGCCGGGCATAGGAAAACTCCGCATGGGATGTGAGCAGGATCCTGATCATGTCCGGGTTTGTCTCCTGCACCCACTCGTTCAGCGACAGTCCGTCCTCCCCCGGCATCTCAATGTCACACAGCATCACATGGATCTCTTCCGTCTGTATAATATGCCTGGCTTCCTCCGCGCCTGCGGCAAAAAAAGCCCGGGCAAATCCCAGGCCCGCAAAATCAAGATTCTGTCTGATACCGTACAATACCGACGCCTGGTCATCCACAATCAGAATGTTCATGTTACGCCTCCCCTGCCCGTTACCGGCATCCACTGTTCATCCTGCCCGGTCAGCGCCGGAATATACATCACCACGCAGGCGCCGCCTTTCAGGTCATTGTAAAAATGAATGGAAAAATCCTGGTGATATATCAGCTGCAGTCTTCTTTTCAGATTACCGATCCCCACATGATACTGCTCAAACTGACAGCTCTCCGGGGCATTCAGCCGCTCCAGCACATCCCTGGAAAAACCTTCCCCGTTATCGGAAATTTTCAGTTTCAGAAAGCACTTCTCATTCTGTACCAGCCGCTCGGCACATATCACAATCTGCAGACTTTTGTTTTCTCTTCTGGAATACTGAAAGGAATTTTCCAGAAATGTCTGCACGGACAGCGGCGGCACCCTGTACTCCATAAGGCTTTCCTCAATATTTTCAATCACAATGATGGGGGTCATCCTGTCCATGGCTATAATACTGTGATAATCATTCACCTCCCGGATCTCCTCCCGGAGCGTGACCGTGGACATATTATCGTGAAACACATACCTGATGTGATTGGAAAATGCTATGATCATACGCTGCATTTTCCCGTACTGGCCGGCTTCCAGCATCCCGTAGAGACTTTTCAGACAGTTTACAAAAAAATGGGACCGGGTCTGCAGCTGATAATACTGCAGCTGTGCATGCTCCTCTTCCTGCTGTCTCTTCTGATTTTCATTTTCCAGATTGACTTTTGTGCGGACAAGGTCGTTCAGTGCATCATTAATTTTTTCAATCTCCAGGAAATGCCGGTCCCGCCCGTTTCCCCCCGGCTCCGCCAGCTTCCGGGGCGTATTCTCCGCTCCCGTGTCCGTCAGCATTTCGGATGCGCCTGCAATCTGTTTCAGGGGATAGAGGAGATAACGCGACATCACACGGAATACCGTTATCACCAGCGCCGTCAGTATTCCGAAAACCACCAGCAGAATCACCATGGCAATCCTGGAGTAGCCGTTCAGAAGTGTAAGTGTCTCCATGACGCAGAGGGAGACATTTGTATTTGTCAGTTCCTCACCCGTAAGCACATAACTGTTGCCAAAAAGGTTCAGCGGCGGCTTCTCCTGCCAGACGCTGTCCCCCGCCTCCTTTTCCGCAAACGCCCCGGCCTCCGTCAGGAAACGTTTCCCCGCCGAAAAAGCAAAGTAAATATTTCCGTCTTCATTGTCCTTGTTGATCAGGGCAGCCGTTCTCTCCAGGTCTATCATGGAACATACATTCAAATTCCCGGAGCGGAAATTATTCAGCAGGTAAATCCTTCCAGCATGGGCAAATGTGGTCCAGGCAAAGCATTCCTGGATGGTCAGCCCCCTGCCGAATTCCAGAATCGCTTCCTTCAGCACCACGCCCTCCAGAAAATCCCTGGCCGAATAATCGGAACCGAACTTGTAAATATCGATGGTCTGATTCTGGTCAAAAATAAATATGGCTCCCGTCTTGTAGGTTCTGTAATTGACCAGGTTCCGCAGGCTGTTCTCGTGAATCAGCTGTCTCTCTATATTCCCTCCCTGGGCAAGAACCTGAAAATCATAGTTGGATGTATACAGATTCAGATTAAAATCATACAGACTGTTGACCCAGATGTCGATCTCGTTTGTGTAGCTCTCCAGCAGTTTTCCGTGATTCTCCCGGGTGTTCTCCCTGGCCCATTGCATGAGATACACAGCCAGGAACAGCAGACCCGCCATTAGCACAGCCAAAAACAGGCAGAAAAACAGCAGCAGTATTTTTTTCACCGAATATCTCTTTTTGTCAGAGAAAAAAAGTGGCAGCATTGGTGTCCCTCATAAGTTCGTTTACAGTAATTTCCTGCTATCCTATTTTGAAAAGTATACTATCATAACAAATAACATTTTACAAGAAAAATCTCATCTTGCCCTTCATTCCTTATATTCTGTCCCAAAAGCCCGTTCTGATTCCCTCCGTCCATTCCGGCAGCGCCGTTGTGTCCGGTAAAACCGCATACAGACGCGGTTTTGGTTATGCGGCAAAGCGGTCCTGACTGTCACATGTGCTCCCGCGCCTCCCTTCAAAAAATACCGCATGCAACTCGACAAAAATCGTTTTATGTGTTATAATTTTCTACCGGGATATGTTAATCCTTTCAATTTTTTCAGGAGGTCTATTCATGAAATTTCTAGCAAACAAAAGGCTTGCAACGCGCATTGGAATTATTACTACTATCATCACTCTGGCCGGAATGTCTCTGCTCTGGGTCGTCGTATCCTCTAACACCGCTTCCATGGTCAAAAAAGATATCACCAACCAAATGACAGACGCAGTGGAATCCAGGGCTGCCATCATCAACGAATATGTGGCTTCCGTGGAAGAATATGTAACTGCATTTGCCCTGGGCCGCCAGGTTCGCGATCTTCTTCTGGATCCGGAAAATCCGGAGCTTGTGGAGAATGCCCAGAAATATACCGAGGAATTCGCCTCTGTCAAGGGCATTTTTGAAGGTCTGTATATCGCCACTCCTGTCACCCATGTACTGACACACACATCCCAGGGAGCCATCGGAATCACCACCCGGGAAGGAGATTCCCTGAAAACATTCCAGGATACCATTCTGTCAGAACAGCAGCTGACAAATCTGGGAATCATGAAATCGCCCGGAACCGGCAGCATGATTCTTTCCATGTATTACCCTGTATTTGAAGGCCAGGAATGCATCGGTTATGCGGGAGCCGGGGTTTACGCCAGCCATCTTATGGATTCCCTGACCAATCTGAGTATCGAGGGACTCCCCCAGAGTGAATATGCTTTTTTAAATGTAAGCTCCGGTGTATACCTGTACCATGAGGACGACACGCTTTTGAACACGGAAACCACTGATCAGGGATATCTGGAGATTCTCCGCCAGATCCGGGAAACCGGAAGCACTGACGCGGGCACATATTTTTACGAGGACGAAAACGGCGTTGACCGAATGGTAGTATACAAATATCTGAAAGACCGTGAATGGGTCTTTATGGTCCGCAACAGCACCTCCGATGTCTACAGCGTTGTCACATCGGTGCGCACGATAGTGGGCTGGCTGTGCGCCGCCGTGGCTTCTGCGGTTATTCTGCTGACCCTTCTGATTTTACGCAGGGAAAGCCGGGAGCTCATGATCGTGGAGCGGGCTATCGGCCATCTGGGCGATTTAAATCTCTCTGCGGACAATGAACTGGAAGCCTTTTACGGCAGGTCGGACGAGATCGGCATGATCGCGCAGACCACCCACCATGTATGCGGCTGCCTGCGCAAAACCATTGATGATGTGGGAAGGATTCTGGGGGAAATAGCCGATGGCAACCTGGCTGTGGACGTAACCCAGAACGAGTCCTATTATATCGGGGATTTCAGGGCCTTATCCGAAAGCCTTATCTCCATACATGCCAACCTGATGAATGTGATACGTGACATTTCCCAGGTTGCCAGCCAGGTGGACACAAGTGCGGACCGGGTATCCTCCGGTGCAGAGGCACTTTCCCAGGGTACCATGGAGCAGGCGGTTTCCATCGACGGCCTTGTGTCGAATGTGACTTCCATCACATCGCAGATCCAGGCCAGCACCACACGATGCGGCAACGCCAGCGAACTGGTGGACAAAGCCACCAGCTACACGGCTGAAGCCGATATGAAAATGGAACAGCTGAAAACGGCTACCAGAAATATCGACCAGTCATCGGCAAAAATCGTCACAGTCATTAAAACCATTGAAGATATTGCTTTCCAGACCAATATCCTGGCTTTGAACGCTTCCGTGGAAGCGGCTCACGCCGGATCCGCGGGAAAAGGATTTTCCGTGGTGGCAGAGGAAGTGCGGGAGCTGGCGGCCAAGTCTGCCGAAGCCGCGCAGAATACCACACGCCTGATCAATCATTCCCATTGAGGATGTAAAGACAGGAACGGAATCCACTACCCATGCCGTTTCCGCCATGCAGGTGATTGACGATTGTATCCAGTCAATAAAAGCACTCATGGACGAAATCTCCGCTGCCAGTGTCCAGCAGTCCGAGATGATGGTTCTGATCGAAAGAGGAATCCGGGAAATTTCCGCAGTGGTGCAGACAAATTCCGCCTCTGCCGAAAAAAGCGCTTCCGTTTCAAAGGAACTGTCCAGCCAGGCGCGGACTCTCAACAGCCTGATCAGCCGGTTCCGTATCTCCTGAATCCAAAGCCGGCGGCCACTACTGTCAGT
>CAJTLR010000033.1 GCA_910577185.1 uncultured Acetatifactor sp. | reverse complement strand
TATAGGGACAGTCTGCGCTTTTTTATCCCCCGCAAGATTCTGTTTCATAGTAAATCCAGATGAAAGAAGGAGGATGCCCCAGGCAGCCCCCAGCCATTTTGCCCGAAAAGTACAAAAGTACAAATTATCGCGTAGTGAATTTGTTCACTCTTGCATTATGCTGCCGGATGTGTTAAAATAAAGCCAAATTTCATAATTTGTTTTTATTCCCGCGAACAATGAGGAAAATAGTCATGCCTGCGGGGGCTTTGATTTTTCGGGAAGGAGGTGACGGGATGCCAAAGGTAGCTTATTCTGAGGAGGATAGAGAGCGCATCAAAAGGGAGCTTGTTACAGTCGGCCTTGAACTGATGGCAAAACAAGGTATACAGCATACTACGGTGGAGCAAATATATAAAAAAGTTGGCATTTCACGAACTTTCTTTTATTCTTTTTTTGCAACGAAAGAAGATTTGGTTGTTGAAACGCTGTATTTGCAACAGCCTAAAATTATTGAGCAAGTGCAAAGGCTGATGGCTGATCCTGGTTTAAGCTGGCGTAATGCCGTGAAACAGTTTCTCTATGCCTGTTGTTACGGAGAGAAAAATGGCATTGCTGTTTTAACGATTGAAGAACAGCAACTTATTTTCAAACGTCTGTCAAAGGAAAGCTATCAAATGTTCCGTCAAAAACAGCTCCGTCTTTTTGGAGAAATTTTAGAAAACTTTGGTATAAAGGCAGACGCGGCAAGGATCAATTTATTCACGAATTTGAGTCTGACAGTGATGGTGGTACGCAAGGCCATCCCTGATACATTACCTTTGTTTGTCCCCGAAGCTGCCGATGAAACAGTCGACTTTCAAATAAACGCCATTGTGGACGCGCTGGAGAAATTAAAAACAGCCCCTGCATCTTAAAGAATGGAAATGATAAAATCCGTCCGGATATCAGTTTTGGCCTTATATTCAGACGGATTTCATTTTCGGCAGAATAAAAACAATTTCGGTTGTTTATTCTTATTTTGATTCATGGAAACTAAAACAAAACGTAAAACCAATTCATTTATGATGCTGCGGGTACTGTCCTGTTCAGTTTCATATAAAAACATATAAACCTTTAGGGAGGATAAAATCATGGGATTTTTTAGTAAGTTATTTAAGGGGCCCGAAATTGACATGGAAAAGAGCAACGCAAATGCGAAGAAAATGCGTGCTCTATTTAACCAGGTTGTTGAAGAAGGGGACAAATACAGGCTGATTTTCGGATATACCGAGGATGTGGGACGATTCAACTATGGATTTGTTCATGGAAGTAAAACCAGGATTGGCAATCTGATTGTGGGCTGGAACGAAGCTGGCCAGACGATTGTGGTGGTTCCCACAGTACCTGATCTTTCCGGCTGCGGCGATCCTGCTTACTATCGCCGCTCCGAAATTTTCAAAGCCTATCGTAATAAGTATCCTACCGATGCCTTCATCATTTACCCGGATAAAAAAGGCTACATTGGCATCAATGCCTATGACTGGCTGGAAGATGAAAAGCTGTATGTTTATGTATCACAGGATGATGAGCTGGCCGCGTTTACCGACTTCTTTATAAACCGTTTTGCAACAAAGTGAGGTAAAAGATGCCGATTGGAGAAATAGGAGCGTTCCTGCTGTTTCTTGTGATTGTGTTTATATTTGGCAATCTGTGGTTTCATTTCATGGAAGCAATACTGCGGCGGATGAAAGCGCTCTTTACACGTCACAAAAAAACTTCGGCATGGCATACGCTCCCCCCGGACAAGTCCGGCTAAGATATGTCAAGTGCTATCGCGCAGCGATTTAAATGAGTTCAGCTAAGAAATGTCAATTGCTTTAGAAAATAATATGTGCTTAGTGCTATCGCGCAGCGATTTAATTGGAGGATGAAAAATGTTCGATATAAACGAGATTATGAAACGGGCGCAGCAGGCAAAAGAGCAGGCGCTGGATTCTGTGAAAGAAACCATGGAAAAAAACGAGGAACGAACCAATGAAATCCAAGTTCCCGGCGCTGAAAAAAGCGCATCTATATCTGCTGCCGAAGTCGAAGAAGGGATTGACGTTAATATGCAGCGTCAGGTAGAAATTCTTGGACAGATGTTTGAGAAAGACAGCATGGCTCAAATGACTGTCAATGAGGAACTGTTGCAAAAGATGGTACATGATACTGCCGGGGATTTGATGGAGCATCTTTTCGGAGAAGATATGGGCGTGCTTGCGGCGGCTCTGGAAACGCTGGAAATGGAAGATGCTGAAGATGAGGAAGGACATTCGTTCGATATTGAGCTGGAAGAAAAACTTTATACCGCGTTGGAAGAATCAATGGCCCGGCTTGCGTCCATGCCTGAGCAAGAAGCGATTCCATACCAAAAAGACGATGAAAAATGGGAGCACTTTGGCATCCTGCTGTCTGGTATTTTATCGACTCTTAACAGCCACAATCTGGATAGTATGGATGTGGAGGAACATATCCCCGTTATGGAACAGAAAATAGTGTCTCTTGTACGCCGTTCCTGGGGGATAGACGGCCGGGGCGACTTGCTGGACATGATCCGTTATCTGGCGCAGGAGGGGTATATCCTGCGGTATCAGCTTTATGGCGAGGCATCTTCGCCGGAGGAACTGATGGACGGAACTATGGACGAGGATGATCGTGAGTCTGTCAGCCGGGCATGGAGGTTTGCACAGCGGTATAAAAGTCAATATGCTCCCGGTTTTATGGCCGGTTGGGATGTTGGCCGGGCGGCGATGCTGACACGTTGGGGATGCTATTTGGGCTGGATCACAGAAAGCGAGGCTGTTGGTATTCTGTGGGAGCTCTCCGGGAAGGTTACGGAGGAACTGCATAGTTGGCGCGAGTTTGCCCAGTCTTATCTCTTTGGTGGCCTGATGTGGAAATTGCTCTGTGGTGACAGCTCCGCAGGAAGTTACCTGGGCTATCTTGCAGATGCCGCTACAGACCTGCTGACTGGAAAAACAGAGCAGGACAACGGACAGTGGCGCCATTGCCCCTGGCCTGCAAAAAGAAAAATCGGCTTTACATTATAATCTTTTTGAAAATTGAAATGTTCCAAAGCGGGGGAGGTATTTTTCACAGTACCGACCCTTTTTATGCGCAGGGGCGCGTAAGGAAATCAGCAGCGAAAGCGATGGCAGCTAATGATGCAACAGCAACAAAAGCAAAAAATAATTGCGTTTCCCCAGTTTCCTGCTGTGTGTAGTCCGAAAAAGTAAAGGAAAATGATTTCCCGGTTCTTCTCCGGCAGAGATAACAAGGCGGCAAGGGTTGTCAACACCAATGCAAAACTGTATTTATTGTTGACTGGACTTTCCATTATCTCGTTAGAAAATTCAAAATTCGTTCATTAAAATCTTTGGCTTCTTCATACGCCGCATGTCCAAGACCATTATAAATAAACAATTCGCTATGACTAATTTTTTTGGCTATTGCAGAAGCCGCGGTTGTTCCAACAATTTTATCGCAATCCCCACCAATCACTAATGTAGGGCATACTATGTTACTTAATTCCGCATAAGCATTGTGGCTGATACAGGAAGCTGCCTGTATGAGAAAACGCTTAAAATTTTTGGGTTTTCCTATTCTTCCTATGAACGGATAAATTCGACGGTACTTTTTTAAGTGTTTCTCTGAATATGATTTTTCTGCTGTATCTATCATTAAATCCTTATAATTTCCTTGCTTTGCCATTTCAATCCAGACACCAACTACTCTTTTCATTATTTCATTAGAATTTGCGCTTGTTACCGCCAGAATGAGCTTATTGACTAAATCCGGATAATCAATCGCAAGATACTGCGCTATCATACCACCTTGGGATATGCCTAAAACGTCTGCTTTTGAAATACCAAGAGCGGTCATAGCTTCTGCTTGGTCATTTGCCATTTCCCGTGTAGAATATCCCTCTTGCAAATGATTTTTCCGGCTGAAAACATACACGGTAAATTCTTTGGCATATATCCTATACATCATTGAAAAAACAAAAGCCATTCCTTTTACCGTAGCCAGTCCATCTCCCAAACCGGGCAGCATAATGAGATTTTTATTTCCATTTCCAAAAGATACATAATCCATTTCAGAATTTCCAACTCGGACACTTCCATTATGGGCATTATAGAACATAACAACCTCCTTTATTTTACGACTCCTGTATTTAGAATTTCTATATACACTGATAAATTTTTTCTGGACAGAAAGGGAAATCCGGCTGTACCCATGTGTTTTCAGCAGGGCAAGAATTTCTTTCATCATAGCCGTTCCAATGCCAAAGCCCCGGTATTCTTTACAAAGGGAGATTACCAAAGAGGGCGTTTCATCAGCTATATGCCCCTAATCGTTCATAATACGGGCCCAAACAGCACCGACAGTCTTACCGTCAGCCGCTGCAACCAATCCCCGGTCATTTTTTGCTTCTCCGAAATGTTCAACATAAACCTGTAATTCGGGAGACGCGATAATGGTTTTGGGCAGAGGTCTGCGTTTTCCATATATTTTAGCATAATTCAGAAAATAAAACAAAAGATTATCAGAAAATGAGGAGCCGGAAAACGGCGGGAAATCAACGAAATGATACCGTTTTTATGAAAAACGCAGCCACTTGCAGGGGGCTGTAATTTCGGCGCATTTTGAGTTGGATAACCAAAATAAAATGTAAATTTTATGTGTGGCATGGCAGATAGTCCCGGAGGATTATCTGTCATTAGCAGATGAGGCACAGAAAAGGCTCCCCTCCCGGCCCTGCAGCCTTCTCCGGCCTGGGGCTGCGGGCCCTCTTGGCCAGATTGCCGGAGTTTTTTGCGGCAAGGTTCCCTCTGCCCCGGAACGCTTTCGGAGGGTTTCCGGGGGTTATGGTGTTACTACCGGTTTCCCCTCTTTGTCAAGCAGCGGAGTAAAGCCGCCTGCATATCCGTTTTTGCGAAACACATAATTTACTCCGGTTTCTGTGTCAACCCAGATTTCAATCACATCAATTGTGCCCTGGCTATAAATTTTCTTAAAACGATTCATACGAATGTCTCCTTTCAGTTCCCAGGCTGTTTCCATCAGCGCCGGGATTTTTTTTGCAGGCCCATACACAAAGTGCGACTCTTCGTACCCGGAATTATGACGCTAAAGCGGCGACGGGTGCCCGCGCGGCGAGCAGGGGGAGAAGAATCTTTCCTGCCTGATTATTTCCATTATAAAAATTGTTGACCGGGTTTGCAATATGATCAAAAAAAGTTAAGATAAATTAATAATTTCGTCGTATTTTTATGTGCAGGACCGTACACAAAGTGCGACTCTTTGCACTTGGAATTATGCCGCCAGGCGGCGTACGGGCCGCGCGGCGAGTAGAGGAGAAGGGTATTCCCCTGCTTGACTGAAGCGGGATAGGAAAGGGGCTTGCCAAAAGCCTAAGATAGTGTATAATGATGGCAGATGACCGGATGTGGTGGGCAGATTGCCATGGGCCCGCTGTTTCAAAGCGCAGGAGGTTCTTAAGCGTGCATGGGAGGAGAGGACAGAATGTTCAGGGAAATCAGAGGAATAGAAGATAAGAGTATTTTATGTGCCATACATAGACTTCCTTCCTTTTATTTTAAAGGCGGGTGGGCAGATGAAATCTGTACAGAGTTTTTCAGACTGCCGGTTTGTGGAGAAGAAGCAGTGCGGATTACGATACAGGATGATAAATGCCGGATTGGTTTCCGGGAAAAAATTCATCTGTTCCGTGCGCTGGGAATTTTGCGGGAAAACGCCGGAAAGACAGATTTTGATTACCGTGAAAACATGTACATCCCGCAGATCGGCGTCATGATTGATGCCTCCCGCAACAGCGTGCCGGATCCGGCATTTTTAAGATCCATTTTGGACCGTATGGCGCTAATGGGTTTAAATTGCCTGATTCTGTATATGGAGGATGTGTATGAACTGGAGGGGGAGCCGCGTTTTGGCTATATGCGGGGAGGCTATACCCGGGAGCAGCTGAAGCAGCTGGATGATTACGCAGATTCATACGGCATCAGCATAATCGCCTCCATACAGGTTCTGGGTCATATGGAAAAGGTGCTTCGGTTTCCGGAATATGCTTCTGTGCGGGACAGCGCTTCCTGTCTGCTGGCCGGAGAGGAGAAAACCTATGAGCTGATCGGGAAAATGCTGCAGACGATGGGGCAGTGCTTCAGGAGCCGGATTGTCATTGTGGGCATGGATGAAACCCATGGATTAGGGGAAGGACAGTACCGCCAGCGGAATGGATTGCGCCAGCCGCTGGACATTTTCCTGGAACATTTACAGCGGGTACATGCGCTGGCACAGGAGAGAGGACTGGAAATAGCCCTTTACAGCGATATGCTGTTTTCTTACAGTTCACCCAGGCATGCTTATCTGGACCCCGCAGGGAAGCTGGATCCAGGGATATGTGCCCGGATTCCCAAGGATGCCAGTCTGATTTACTGGGATTATTATTCCCGGGATGCTGCTTTGCTGGAGGGAATGATGAAAAGACATAAGGACACCGGCAATGCAATTTATGCGGGCCCGCTGCTGTCGGTTTCCTCCTTTTGCGTAAACTATCCGTACACGATGCGGACTGCAGAGCCTGCACTGAGGGCGGTAAAGAAATATCATATTCCCATGGCATATGGCTGTATGTGGAAGGATGACGGAGGAGAATGCTGTGACTGGACGGGACTTTTGGGAATGCAGTATTATGCGGAGAGCGCTTATCATGAAGAACCGGTGAGCCAGGAGGCTTTGAACGTCCGCTTTGCCGCATGTACCGGTCTTTCCGCCGGCTGGTTTACGGATGTGTCTTTTCTGGATGATGTTCCCTGCAGCAATCAGGAGAACCGGTGGCCGCCAAATGTTTCCAAATACCTTCTCTGGCAGGATCCGCTGGAGGGACTCTACGATGGGGATCTGCACGGGCTGGGACTGGATGAGCATTATAGGAAAACGGCAGAACGTCTGGAAGAAGACATGGAAAAAGCAGGGGAGGAGGGATGGTTTTTACAGGTTCCGCTCCTTCTTGCGAAGGTGCTGCAACTGAAAGCCGCATTGGGAGAGAGGCTTCACCTGCATTATAAAAATAAGGACCGGGAGGCTCTTCAAAAGGATGCACAACAGCTGGAAGTTCTGCTTGACCTGGTGAAAGATCTGCGGATTGCCCATAGGCAGCAGTGGATGAAAACTTGTTCGCCGTTTGGCTGGTCCCGGCTGGATCTCCGCTATGGCGGGCTGACAGCCCGGGTAGAGACAGCCGGACACCGTCTGGGACAATATCTGGCAGGCAGTCTGTCCGAACTTCCGGAACTGGAGGCGCTCCGTTATGAAAAAGACCGCAGGGGGCAGTTCCTGGGAAACGGGATATGGAAAGTTTACGGAGAAACCGCAACATTAAGTGACGGCTGAGACGGCAGGGAACGAAAAAGACTTTCAGGATCTTTTGGCTTTTCAGGAAAAGGATATATAATATAGCAGTGGCAAATCCAGGTATGGAGGAAAAACATATGGTTGATTTTATTGTGAATCTGTTTGCTGAGGTTGCTGATTTCTTTGTCAATTTTTGGGTAGACAATGTTATTGATAAGTTTGCCAAAAGAAAAAAGTAAATTCCGGTATGCAGAATTGTGATCAAAAGAAGACGGAATAACCGCCGCTATAGGGAAAGGCACATCAGGACAAGATATCTGGAAAAGATTTCCTGCCTTGATGTGCCCGTTTTTGATATTTTCAAAAGTCGCCAGTATTATGGCGCTTCTTTTATTTTTTCAAATAAGTCAGAAGAAATAATGTAAATACCTTGATATGGCTGTTCGACATAGTATTTTCCGCTATCTTCATACACAAACAATGTACTTGCTCCGGCTTCAAACTGAAAGTCTATCTTGATATAGCTTTTATTCTGCGGTGTGTCCTGGACACTTTGCTTACTTGTGGGTTCCGAGTCAGAGATAGCGGATATGATTTCCTGTATCCATGTACTATCTGTATAGGTTTTTGTGGTTTTGCCATTTGTTACATCAATCGAAACTATTTTTTCCGGTTCCGGCAAAACAATGGGGGCTGCCGTTTTCCCGCAGGAGCACAAAGTAAAAAGGCAGACTAAACTCAAAAACAGAACAATATATTTTTTCATATGCATCACCTCAACTGATTTTTTACATTCTATCATGAGAGAAATTGGAAAACAATCAGTGCAAACAAAGATTAAGGAAAAATTTAGTTTTCAGCGATTGTAAACACCGGATGGAACCGGACTGTGCGGCCAGGGAGACTGATGCAAATCATGGTTTATGCCGCGAACG
Organism: uncultured Acetatifactor sp.; assembly: GCA_910577185.1. GTDB lineage: Bacteria > Bacillota > Clostridia > Lachnospirales > Lachnospiraceae > Acetatifactor. Next base: position 29,889 of record CAJTLR010000033.1, on the reverse strand, counting down.
CCGGGAGAGCCATATGGGCCTGAAAACGGAAGCAGAATAGTTGGATGACAGGGGTGCTTTTCTGCGGCAAAAGCGGCAGCGGAGTGAGCATAACACAAAATTCCGCACAAAATAAATCGAAAAACAAAGAGGAGGTGGTAAGCGATGAATATCACTATCAGGAAAGAAACACCTGCAGATTACCAAATTGTAGAAGAACTGACGCGGGAGGTTTTTAAACTGGGAGTGCGCAATCCGGTTTGTTCGCTGATTCGATCAAAAGCCGGAATATCCTTGTACCGCGTGGAATCAGAAGGAAAAAAGCTTGTCCTGAAGATTTTTGAGAACCCGGAAGACGCGCGTGAAATTGACAATTACCTGATGCTTTCAAAGCTTAACATACCGACTTTGCCGCTGCTGGGTTATACCCAAAACGCAATCCTGCTGCCTGATGCAGAGGCAGGCGGCGAATACCGGCTTGGCAGGGAAAGTGACTTGCGTGATCCGAAGGTGGCAAGTGCAATTGCCAGATGGTACAAGCTGCTTCACAAGAAGGGCCGTGCGTATCTTTCCGGCAGAGAGACTCCGATGTATGATGAATCCGATCTGCTTACCGCAGACAATATGAGGGTAATGGCCGAAAAGACAGGGACTACGGAAAACATGCTTTGGCGCATCGTCACGGAAAATTACGACACAATCCGCAGCAGGATAGATGCGCTGCCCCGGACGCTGACATACAATGACTTTTACTGGACGAATCTGATTGTATCAAAAACCGGCGAAAGTGCGTTCATGTTCGATTACAATTTGCTGGGCAGAGGCACTGCTTACGGTGATATCCGCAATGTGACAAGTTCTCTTTCCCGCCAGGCTGCGGAGGCATTTCTGCGGGAATACGGTGATGATATTGAGGAGGAGCAGAAAAAAGCAGACGCCTTTATCGCACCTGTTGTTACGCTGATTGCTGCCAGCAGGTATGACACTTTCCCCTCATATGCGGAAACATCCCTTGAAGAATTGAAAAACGGCGATATATTAAGATACCTGAAAGAATGGCTGGGTATGACTGCGCAATCCCGATAAATCAAAGACCCCGCTGCAGGCAACGGGGTATCAAGCAAGCATGGCTATTTTCCTCATTGCTCGCGGGAATAAAGGTGCGGTCCGGAAGCGTAGCAGATAAACATTGTGGTTTGTGGAAGGAGTATTCAATGAAAGTACTTGTAAGTGCCTGTCTCCTGGGTGAAAACTGTAAATATAATGGAGGCAATAATTATAATACCAAAGTTATTGAATTTATCAGAGGAAATGAAGTAATAGCTGTCTGCCCGGAAGTATTGGGAGGGCTCAGTGTGCCCAGAAAGCCTGCTGAAATTACAGACGGAACGATTATGACAGAAGACGGGACCAGTGTTGACAGGGAATTCCGTGAAGGTGCGGCGCTGGCATTAAGGCAGGCTTTGAATGAAAAAGTGGATATGGCTGTTTTGCAGTCGAGAAGTCCCAGCTGCGGGGTGAATCAAATTTATGATGGAACTTTTAGCGGAAAACTGACTGAGGGGCAGGGGGTATTTGCAGAAATGCTGAAAACAGCCGGCATAAAAGTATTTGATGCGGAAGACATTTGTATCGCCTTGAGGCAGAATTGTTGTATGGATTGATTTTTCCAAATGGGCGCGGTACGCTATGATAATGCCCGTATCAAAAAAAGATTTCAATCATGCTTGTTTGTATCGTTTCTTTTTCCCGCTGCAGTTTGCTGTGGGATATACCGGCTGCTTATGATATTGGGAATTGAATTAACAGACCGGATTGTATTTGCGCTGTCTGGCTGTTCCCCAGTGATTGCCTTAATCCGGTGCTGTGTAATGTATCAAATCAGCTGCCGGATTTTTGCAAAGAAGGAACTTTGATGTAAATCATTTTGCGGTTATTTTCTCCTGTAAGCCGGGCAGACCTGGCCCGGACATATTTCTGAACAGAAAAACACTATGAGAACAGACTTCCCATAGTGTTTTTTCTGTCCCGTTGTGCCTGAGGCTATCACATGCGATGTTGCATTTCGCCAAATAAGATTGGAACAATTTTGTATTTATGCTTCGGACTGTCTGCTTTCATGTGCCGGACGCTTGACAGGATGGTCTCTTCCTGCTATACTGTACTTACTATACATGAACAGCAAGGCACCTGAGAGAAGGAATGCATAAGAATGAACATTGTCATATCAAACCAGTCGGGAGTACCCATTTATGAACAGATTAAAGAACAAATCAAGAAGGCCATATTATCCGGAGAATTGACCGAAAATGCCCCTCTGCCATCACTTCGCCAGCTTGCCCGTGATTTACAGGTGAGTTTAGTGACGACTACCAGGGCATACAGTGAATTGGAATTAGAGGGCTTTGTCCGGACAATGCCCGGAAAGGGCGCGTATGTAAAGAAAATCAATGATGTTTTGATTCGTGACAAATACCTGAAAGAAACCGAGAAAGCCCTGGCGGCTGCGGTTCAGCTGGGAAAGCTGGCAGGCTTATCGGTATATGATCTTCATAAAATACTTGATGAGATAGAGAGGACAGAACAATGAACAATGCCATTGAAATATCCGGCCTTAGAAAACAGTATCGAAATTTTTTGCTGGATAACATCAGCTTTTCAGTCCCCGCCGGTTTTGTCTGTGGCTTTATCGGGGAAAACGGCGCAGGGAAAACGACTACTTTGAAACTTATTTTAGGTATGGCGATGAAAGACGGCGGCAGCATCCGGCTGTTTGGCAGGCCTGCGGATGAAGTGTCATTGAAAGAAGATATAGGCGTTTTGTTTGACCAGCCATATTATCAGGAAGAGTGGACGCCTGCGGACATAGAAAAGGCCATGCGCCCTTTCTATAAAAAATGGAGCAGCACGGCCTTCTGCCAATACCTGGAACGATTTTCCCTTGACCGGAAACAGAAATATAAAACAATGTCGCGTGGCATGAAAATAAAACTGGGTATGGCCGTCACATTGGCCCATGATTCAAAGTTGTTATTACTTGACGAGCCCACATCGGGGCTTGATCCTGTTGGCCGTGACGAAATACTTGGCATTTTCCGGGACTACATGGTAGAAGAAAACCGGACCATATTTTTTTCTACGCATATAACCAGTGATCTGGAGAAAATTGCTGATTATATCACCTATATCAAAGCTGGAAAATTGATATATAGCGGGTTAAAAGATGAACTGACTGACAGGTATTGTCTGGTCCGGGGCGGCACCGGGGATCTGCCGCAGACAAAGCGGAAACAAATATTGGGATTACGGGAATATCCGGGAGGTTTTGATGGTATGATTGAGACAAAATTTATTGCGGGATTCAACGCAAACGTGATAACGGAAACGGTTACACTTGATGACATTATGGTACGAATGAGCAGGGAGGCATAAGATTGAAAAATGAAAGCTTTCCATCCGGAGTTTGTGTCCGTACAGCATCCGCAAACTTTGCCATATACAAAAAGCTGTGCAGAAATGAGGGAAAAATGATGAAACAAATGGCTCTTTTTGACTGGAAAGCGATAAAATACTATCATTGGCGCGTACTTCTGCTTCCGGTCATTTCGCTGGCTGCCGGTTTTGTCTCGGCGATATTAGTTGTTCCGACAAATGTTTTTATGTTCTTGTTTTTCTCGGTCAATACTTTTGCGGTAGAGGAAAAAGGGGATCTGAACAAGCTTTATTTGACACTGCCGGTCAGACGTTCTTCCGTTGTGGGGGGCAGATATGTGTTATCCATTTGCATGGGGCTGGCAGGGGTCCTTACTGGTATCCCCCTGGCTGTTCTGGCAGACCGCTTTACGTGGTCACATTATTACGGTCCGATTGGATGGTTTTTGCCCGTTGTGACCATAAGTTATCTGCTGTTTTCTGTTTTTCATCTCGGTATGTTCCCAATTTTGTTTAAGCTGGGGTATAGTAAGGGAAAATTCTGGGGGATGCTGCTGCCCCTTCTTCTGTTTGAAGTGCTGTATAGTGTATGGGTAATTATTTCTTCTTTGCCGGGAAATGAATATCTGCTCTTTAACGCCCTTAAATATGCCAGCGAGAATATGCTTCTGGTAAATGGCAGTATAATTCTTGCTGCCACTTTGATTTTACTATTTTCATTTCTGCTCTCAAAAAAGTTATATTCAGACCGGGAATTTTAATAAGCACCGTCAGCATTTGTTTTTGGGCTGTCTTTGCTGTATTTATGGGAGGATTTTTTGAGGGAAAAGGCAGAATATCAGAAGAAAGTGACGGTAATTATGAAAAAGAGGAACAATTTTTTTAAATTTGGATATTGGATATTCGCATGTGCAATTCTTTTGGCGGGCTGTTCGAAAGAACAGGGTGCAGAAGAAAGGATTGTTGTGGAAGGTGTAAAAATGGAGGACGAAAAAAGAGAGCAGCAGGAAACGGAATCCGACAAGGTTCCGTCAGAGGAAAGTACAAAAGATACGGAAGGTGATACCGAAGACATGGCGGTGGAACCGGAGATTGTCCACGCAGACTGGTCAGAGTATTTTAACGGACTGAATGGAACGGCTGTGATGTATGACGCTTCAGACAAGCGTTATACAATCTATAATGAAGAGCCTGCAGTGGATAGGAGGTCGCCTTGTTCCACATTTAAGATCATATCTTCCCTGACTGCGCTGGAACACGGAATTCTTGAGCCGGGGGATTCCACCCGGAAATGGAGCGGCGAAGTATTCTGGAATAAGGACTGGAATAAGGATATTGATTTCAGTGAAGCATTCCGGACTTCTTGTGTGTGGTATTACAGACAGCTCATAGATGATATTGGGCAGGACAGGATGAAGGAGGAACTGGAAAAGCTTCAGTATGGCAATTGTGACATTTCTGATTGGGAGGGGCGGTTGAATCCAAACAATAATAACCGGGCTTTAACGGGCTTTTGGATTGAAGCATCTTTATTGATTTCGCCTAAAGAACAGGTGGAGGTAATGGAACGCATCTTTGGTGAAAATTCGGAATATTCAGAAGAAACACAAAATGAACTGAAGCAGGTCATGCTGGTAACGGAGCAGGAGCGGACAGACATTTCGGTCTATGGGAAAACGGGAATGGGCAAGGTAGATGGCATTGTTGTTGACGCATGGTTTACCGGATTCGCAGAAACCACAGAGGGCAAGTTATATTTTTGCGTGCGTCTTGGAAGAACGGACGGCATGGATGTATCCAGTCTGTTGGCAAAGGAAATTGCGATTCAAATTGTAACGGATTATAGCAATCTGTAATCATGCATATTTTACAAAAAGGCCGGGAAACTGACAGTACCGGCTTTTTTGGATAAAAGAGGAGAAATCGGAAGTTTATTTTTGCACTTGCTGTTGTGTATCCGATTTGGTACAATCAGATTATAAAGCCGGAGCTTACGGAATGGCAAATGTCTTTTTGGGTGTAAGACGAATCCGGCCGGAGAGTTTATGGGAGAGATACCAATATATGAAACTGGTAACATTAAATATAACAGACAAAGAGCTTGTAAAAAATTTTTTCAGGGAAGTATTTACAAAAGAACCCTGGAATGACGACTGGAGTGATGAGGAACAACTGGATCTCTATATGCTGGATTTAATGGGAAATCATAATTCCCTGACATTGGCATACTTTGATGATGAAGAGCTGGTTGCGCTTGCCATGGGACATATAAGACACTGGTATTCGGCAACGGAATATTATATTGACGAATTATGTGTCAAAACCCAGTTACAAGGACAGGGTATAGGTGGAAAGTTTATCAGTGCAATTGAGGAATATCTTAAAAAACATGACATGAAAGCCATATTTCTATTGACAGAAAACGATGTGCCGGCATATGACTTTTATAAAAACCATGGTTTTAAGGAACTAAAAAATAATGTGGCTTTTGCGAAATGGCTGTCATGATTTGGGCGGATTCCCCTGACTGCCAATGAATCAGGCATGTCACGGGCAGCAGACCGGGAAAACGGGGAGAAGGGATAACCTGACACAATTCTGGGTGGAAATGGTGTAAAGTGTGAAAGTTCCTTTCAAATACTGATTGGTATGCGCGCTAAAGCGCGCCAGGGGTATAAAAATGAACATCGGACAGGTATTTGAACCGGAAAAAAAGAAAAATATAGTGCGGAAGATTCTGGAAGAATTGCCGGACTGGTTTGGGATAGAAGAGGCAAGGGAGCAGTACATAAGGGAGAGCGGGCAACAGATCTGTATTGGGGCAGCCGGAAAGCAGGGGTACATTGGTTTTGTGTGCCTGAAAGAAACCGGTAAAGATACCCTGGAGCTTGCCGTGATGGGCGTTCTGGAGGCATATCACCGCCAGGGGACAGGCAGAAAACTGTTTATGGCGGCGAAAGAGATTGCCCGTGAAAAGGGCTACTCATTTTTACAGGTAAAAACAGTACAGATGGGAAAGTACGAAAACTATGACGACACAAACAGGTTTTATATCAGCATGGGGTTTCAAGAATTTGAAGTGTTTCCGGATTTGTGGGACAAGGCAAATCCCTGCCAGATATACATTATGTCAGTAGGCTAGAGGGGAACGGATGGGACAGTGCCAGGGCAGTGGAGATTGCCAGGGCAGTTTCTTTTGCCCTTATCCCGATGCCGGACTGTTGTGCCAGCACCATAAAAATACCGGAAAGGCATGGTGGAATGATGGTATATGAAATAGAGGACAGGGACAGCGCAGCTCCTGTTTTCGGGGACTGGGAGGAGTCGGTGATATGGTCGTGCCTGCAGGGGGTGATGGGGCATATTTACGGCAACAAAAAAGACAGACCCGATTCGGCCATGGCGATACTGGGAGATTTCTGCTTTTATGCCGGGAAACCGGACAGGGAGCTGGCGGCGTACAGACCGGAATGGTGCACACAAGATTTTATCATTGCGGTTCCGCAGGATTTCCAATGGGGGCAGGAGATAGAAAAACATTACAAAGACAGTGCCCGGAAAGTGACGCGGTATGCCATGAAAAAGGAGCCGGATGTATTTGGCAGGGACAGACTTGCGGATCTGGTGAAGGCGCTCCCGGACGGATACACATTGGAGCCCATAGAGGAAGCGGTCTATCAATACTGCAAAAGGGAAAGCTGGTGCAGGGACTTTGTGTCACAGTTTCCGGATTATTCATTTTATCAGAAGGCAGGGCTGGGCATTGTGGCCAAAAAGGATGGAATACCGGTTTCCGGCGCATCCTCTTATTCGGCTTACCTGGGGGGAATTGAGATTGAAATTGACACAAAAGAGGAATACCGCAGAAAAGGGCTTGCTTTGGCATGCGGCGCAAGGCTGATTCTGGAGTGTCTCCACAGGGGACTGTATCCGAGCTGGGACGCGCAGAATTTGTGGTCTGTGTCCCTGGCGGAGAAACTGGGGTATCATTTTGACCATGAATATGTGGCTTATGAGATCAGCGGCTATGGAGGGGAAAAGACCGCTTCCGGGTCAAATAATTATTTTTGTGATTCCCCTACATTTATCCCGGGATGTATGCTATAATAAGTCCAAAGTCATGGCACGAAGGCCAAAAGAACCCTTTAGACGCATCCCCGAACCATAGGGACAGGACATAAAAAGCCCAAATCCGGGGAATGCCCTGACAGGGAAAGAAAAAGAAGCAGGAGAAAGTCCCTGCGTGAATCAGAGGAGTTGAAATGGAGTTAAGAGAAGGCAACGGAGAGGGAATAGACAGCTGGAAGGAAGTAACCCTTATTTACAATGCTGCCCTCAAAATGGTTGAAACAAGAATGGAGATACTGAATGACGAGTTCCAGCATGTGCATCAGTATAATCCCATTGAGCACATCAAGGCCCGAATCAAGACGCCGGAAAGCATTGTAAAAAAACTGAAGCGCGATGGACGTGAGTCCACCATTAACAACATGATAAAATACATCAATGACATAGCGGGGATACGGGTTATCTGTTCATTTACTTCCGATATTTACAGAATTGCGGATATGATCAGCGAACAGCGGGATATCAGGGTGATTGCGGTGAAAGATTACATCACATTTCCCAAGGCAAGCGGCTACAAAAGTTACCATATGATTGTGACCGTGCCGGTTTATCTGTCGGACAGGACCGTGGACACGAAGGTGGAGATCCAGATCAGGACTGTGGCAATGGATTTCTGGGCCAGTCTGGAGCACAAGATCCATTACAAATTTGAGGGAGATGCGCCGGAGCATATCAGGATTGAACTGGTGGAATGTGCCAAAATGGTATCGGATCTGGACGCCAGAATGCTGAAATTAAACGAAGAACTGCTTGCGATTGCCCAGGAACATATGATACAATGAGTCCGTATTTTACGGTAAAAGTCCCCAGGCCATTCCGGCGCCGCGAAGTCAAAACCGCTTCTCTTTGCGGTTTTGTAAGTTTGCTGTGCGCCAAATCCTCTTCCCTTGCGGGTTTGTGTGCATCTTCTAAACTCCCCGCTTTCATATGTGGTGGAGCAGCCTGGTGTATGGGAGTTTGGAAAGGAAGGGCAGCATATGTCCTGGGGAAGCTGCCGGGTGCGGAAAATGAGGAGTGCCCGGATACCTTTCGGCATCCGGGCTATTATGAAAAAACCATCTATTAAGCATGAAAGAAACGATTTTGTCTCCTTTCAGAAGACAAAATCAGTATAACAATAAAATATGGACAAACTATGAACACAGTGTTAAAACTTGATGAATGTCACAAAAAACAAATGGATAAAAATGCAAAAATATACTTTGTGCACAAAAACGCGCGGGAAGGATATTGCAATATAAGTAAAATATGATAGAATGACAGTGGGAAGGATACTGTTTTTTACAATGTGTAACAGATACTACACATGGCTGTCTGTCCGCGGGAATCAAGTTACCCGGTGGCAGGGATGCCAGGAGGAGAACAAATGGATATTTTTATGGACAAGCTGGCGCAGAAAGCAACGGCACAGGAGATTATCAAGGCAAATACCACGGCAGACCTGGAAGAATTGAGGAAGCTTCGGGGCCAGTCTGCCGAGTATGCGGAATGCCTGGCAAATCTGAAGAAGCTCACAGATGAAGGTTTTCAGAAGCTGGAACATATGCGGGAGGACGGGGATGAGACCCATAGCCTGGTGGCGGAGAATATAAAGGAAGTCAGCTCCCTGAGACAGGACATGGGGGAATTCAGGCTGCTCCTGGGAGAACTGCAGGGACAGGTGGCGGCGGTAGGCAAAAACCTGGCCGACATGTCCGGACAGACGGAAGCCGGAATCAGGGCGCTGGAAGAGAAAATTGATGTGCTCTGCGGTCAGCTGGAGGCGCTTGGCTCCGGGCAGGTCATTGAGAGACTGGACACAGTGGAAGAAAATGTACATAAGGAGTGCGTGAAAGTATATCGCAATGTGCAGGCCGTGATGGTGGAGGAGAGCGGGAAACAGAAGGATGCCATGGAAGAAGCGGCCAGGGAAATCAAGAATTCCAGGGGAAAACTGGGAATGCTGGTGGCCTTTTCCGCACTGGCCATGGTTTTTGCCCTGGCAGGCGTTGTGGTGCAGATCTTAAGCCTGACCAATATTCTTTCGCTGTAAATTTTTCCAGGAAGATGATTTTAGCGTGAAACACGCTTTGTGCTGTCAGGGCAGAAACGATAAGGCGGTCTGGGCGCTGCAGGGAGATGAGGGAACAGATTATGGCAAAAGAGACATGGAAGCCGGGAAATATGCTTTATCCCCTGCCTGCCGTGCTGGTGAGTATGAGGGAAAAAAGCGGAAAATATAATATTATCACCATTGGCTGGGCGGGAACGGTGTGTACCAATCCGCCCATGGTCAGCATCTCTGTCCGGCCCGGGCGGTATTCTTTTCCCATACTGCAGGAAACAAAAGAATTCGTCATCAATCTGACCACAAGGAATCTTGTCTATGCGACGGATTACTGCGGGGTCAAAAGCGGCAGGGAAGTGGACAAGTTCCGGGAACTGGGACTGACACCCGTTCCCGGGGACCAGGTGGGCGCGCCGCTGATCGGGGAGAGCCCGGTGAATATTGAGTGCAGGGTGCGCCAGGTGATGCCGCTGGGTTCCCATCATATGTTTCTGGCAGACGTACTGTCTGTCCATGCCGATGCGGCATACATGGATGAGAAGCACAAATTTCATCTGGAAAAAGCGGAACCCATTGTCTATTCCCACGGGGCATATTATGTGTGCGGGGAATCGTTGGGAACTTTTGGCTTCAGCGTAAAGAAAAACGGCAGGTGACCTGCGCACGGAAGTGAGGCGGCATGGCAGACAGGGAAAAGTGGGCACGTCGCGGAAAGCGGGCGGATCAATTGATTTTCGCCGCATTGCTTTTGCTGTATTCCGCGATGATGCTGGTGTTTTTTTACAGGCAGACCATAGAATATCAGGGGGCATATCTCTCTGACATGAAGGCATATATTCTGGAGACAAAAGGATTGGAAAGCGGTTATGAATTCCCTTACCGGTTCTTTTTCTGGCTGTCCAGAATCTGGACGCCGGTAGTCTCCCCGGAGGCAGCGGTGGCCTTTTCCACCATGCTTTTGAACTCTCTCAGTGTGGTTTTGCTGAAATATTACTTTGGAAGAGAATTGAAATCCTATGCCAAACGGCAGTGCGTAAACTGGAATTTTTTCTGGGACAGCGTGGTCACGGCCCTGGTTTTTTCTCTTTTTTTCGTGTCCATGTATTTCGGGCCAAAAGGGGAAAAGATATTCGGCTACGACTATATTTACCGGTGCAGCGGGATTCTGACACCCAATCCGTACTGGAATGCCACATACCTGGCAGTGCGTCCTTTTTCCATTGTCTGCTTTTTCCTGACGGCGGAAATGACACAGATCTATGAGAAGGAAATCCCTGTGAAAAAGGCGGTGCTTCTTGCCGTTTTCAGTTTTCTGGCAGCTTTTACCAAACCGAGTTTCCACTTTGTCCTGCTTCCGGTAGTGGGTGTCACACTCCTTTACCGTCTCTGCAGTTCCCGGTTTGCCAACTGGAAAAACACGCTGCTTTTCGGCTCTTGTTTTCTGCCATCGGGCTTTCTGCTGATCTATGAATTTTTCGGCGTGTTTACCGGGGAGAACACCCTGGGGGAGGAGACGGGCATCGGTTTTGCCATGGGAAAGGCATGGCAGATTCATTCCGGCAACATTCCCCTGAGCGTCATGCTGGCGCTGCTGTTTCCCTTTTGTGTTCTGGCACTGAACTTCCGGCAGCTGAAAAAAAACAGACAGTTCCGTCTGGCATGGGAACTGCTGGCAGTGGGATTTCTCACGTTTTTGTTTCTGTATGAAAAGGGATTCCGGCTGGAGCACCTGAATTTTTCCTGGGGATATATGCATGGGCTTTTCTTTGTGTATGCCTTGTGCGGACTGATGATGCTGAAGAATTTAATGGGATGGAAACCGTGGATTTATAAGCTGTTTGTGCTGCCGGAACTATATTTATTCCTGCACCATCTGCGCTGCGGGATGGAGTTTTTTATCTACCTGTTTCAGGGATATAACGCAGGGGTATTTTAGGAACATAGCCGCCCGGTGCGGCAGGGAGGTCAGATGGAAAAAAGGAAAAAGGAATTATGTGTCTTTTGGGGGATTTTTGCCCTGGCTGTGGTGGTGCGCTGTATCCGTTTTGTGTCAGTGCCCGGAGGCGTCAACCAGGACGAAGCCATGGCCGGCGTGGATGCCTGGGCGCTGTCAGAATATGGTACGGACCGTTTCGGCACCTGGCTGCCGGTACATTTCAGGGCCTGGGGCTACAGCCAGATGAGCGTGCTGCTGTCCTACTGCATGATTCCTTTTATCCGGATATTCGGTTTCGGAACTTTTGCCATCAGGCTTCCCATGCTGCTGGCAGGCTGCGGTTCCGTGGCGCTGGTCTATCTGGTTGGCAAAAAGCTTTTTTCCGGGGAAATGGCTCTGGGGCTGATGCTGCTGACGGCCATCAATCCCTGGCATTTCATGCAGAGCCGCTGGTCCCTGGACTGCAATCTTCTGCCCCATGTGTTTCTTCTGGGATTTTATCTGCTGCTTCTGGGACTGGAAAAGCGCAGATACCTGTATTTCTCCATGTTTTTTTTCGGACTCACTTTTTACTGTTACGGGGTTGCGGTTTACTCCGTCCCCTTGTTTCTGCTTGCCTTTGCGGGCTGGTGTATCTGGAAAAAGCAGCTGCGGCTAGTGGAAGTACTGCCCTGCATTCTGATTTTTAGTCTGGTGGCGCTGCCGGAAGTGATTGTAATGCTGCTGAATTACTTTGGCAGACCCACGATTGCCACGCCCTTTTTTACCATGGGTTATTTTCCGGAGAGTATCAGAAGCAATGACATTTTGTTCCTGAATTTTTCCATGGAACAGCTGTGGTCCAACATTTGTTCCATATGGAAAGTGTGCATTTGGCAGGTGCCGGATCATCTGCATAATACCCTGCCGAAATTCGGACCCATGTACCATATTTCGATTCCGTTTATGCTTCTGGGAATCGGGAAATTTACGTATGACCTGTTCCGGGAAAAGGATATCCGCAGACAGACGAAGATGCTGGCGCTTTGGATATTTTTTCTCACCGGACTGTGGGTGGGACTGATCACATTCAATGTGAATGTGAACAGAATCAACCTGATTTTCTTCCCTCTGATCTTTCTGTGCGGGTATGGCATTGCCGTGGTAGCCGGAAGTTTCCGGAAGGCGGGACTTGTGGTGGCAGCTGCCTACGCCTGTTGCTTTGTGCTGTTTCTCAATGCATATTTTACTTCCTTTGCGGAGGAAATCCAGCGCAATTTCAATGTGGATTTTCTGGAACTGGTGAAGGAGGCGGATGACAGGAGCGACTATGAGAAATTGTATGTGACGGGCAACATGGACTGGCAGGTGAATGTGGATATGGCGGAGATTCTGACCCAGTATGCCTGCAAAATTGATGCGGCTTATTATCAGGGGAAGACCAATGAAACAGGGAACCGGAAACTGCTTCCATACAGTGAGAGATATCATTTTATCCTGCCCCAGTATCAGAAGAAACTGAATCCGGATGGATTATACCTGCTGCATGTTACCGAACTGAAGTTCGTGCCCTTTACATACCGGATTCTGGAACAGAAAGGGAATTTTTTCCTGCTGTGTCCGGAGAAATAAGCCAAATTTACAGCCATTGCCGGCAGACGAAAACCGCCGCGTATATTTTATGTTCAGAAGGACATAATGAAAGTATGCAGGGGGACATTTTTTAAGGCACAATTCTGACAAAAAGCTTATAAAAAGGAAAACTGGAAGACTTATGAAAAAGACAAAAAGCAATGATAAAAAATACAAATTTACATATATTAAAGCTACGGCGGGAACACTTTTTGCAGGACTTCTGCTGATGAAGGGAATTCCCGCTTATGAAGGGACGGGAGAGAATCTTTTCCATATTCAGGTGAACGGACAGGAGATAGGGACTCTGGGCGACAGGGGCCGGATCGATGAACTGCTTCTGCAGGCCAGGAAGAATGTGGCCGCTGCCAGCCAGGAACTGGTATTTATGGAGACCAATATGAATGTCACGGGGGAAGAGGTTCTCTGGGGTGAGGTGGACAGCGAGGAAGCGGTGCTGGGCAGAATGGAGGAGGCGTTAAAATCCAGTGTCCGGGAAACCATGCACCGGTCCTATACCCTGAAGATCAATGAGTATATTATCAGCCTGGGAAGTATGGAGGATGTGCGCCGGCTGCTGCAGGCCGCCATTGACAAGTACGGCAATGAGGGAAAATTTTCCGTGGACATCAAAGGGGACACGGAGCGGGAATTCAGTGTGTTTACGGCCCATGTGACGGAGGGTGACGGAGAGGAAGACGGGAATCTGGCCGCCTGCATGGGAAGCGGCGTGCAGACTTTTCTGGCGGGAATCACGGGGGAAATACAGGAAGAGGAAGAGAAGGATTTCGAGGATTATGATCTGGGGATCCTGAGCATGGATTTTGACGAGGATGTGGAGATTGTGGAAGCCTATCTGCCGGAAAGCCAGCTGACCTCCCTGGAAGAGGCCATAAACCTGGTCATCATGGAGCAGGAGACGCCCAGTGTGTACGAGGTGGTGAGCGGGGACACGCTTTCGGAAATTTCCCTGAAAGTAAATATCCCCATGGAGACCATCATTGAGATGAACGACACGCTGGAGGATGAAAATTCCACTCTTCAGGTGGGACAGGAACTTCTCATCACGGTGCCGGAACCGGAATTGTCCGTGAAGAGGGTGGAGGAAGAGTATTACGAGGAAACATATGACGCGGATATCGTTTATATCGACAATGACAACTGGTATACCACCGACATGGTAGTGCGCCAGCAGCCCTCTGCCGGATTCCGCAGGGTCATTGCGGATGTATCCTATGTCAATGACAAGGAAGTGGGCAGGGAGCTTTTAAAGGAAGAAGTGGTCATGGAGGCTGTGGCCAAGGTGGTGGAGCGGGGAACGAAAATTCCTCCTACCTATATCAAGCCCATCTCGGGAGGACGCAAGAGCTCCGGCTTCGGAAGAAGATCCGCCCCCACCAGGGGAGCCAGTTCTTATCACAAGGGCATCGACTGGGCGACTCCCACGGGGACGGCGGTCTATGCGTCCTGCGGCGGCACGGTCACCAGGGCGGGCTGGGGCAGCGGCTATGGCTATGTGGTTTATATTGACCATGAGGATGGCAGGCAGACCAGATATGGGCATCTGAGCAAGGTGCTGGTGACCGTGGGCCAGAAGGTCAAGCAGGGAGAGAAGATTGCACTCAGCGGCAACACCGGTGTCAGCACAGGACCGCACCTGCATTTTGAGATACTGATCAACGGCACCCAGGTGGATCCGCTGAAATATCTGAACTGACCCCGAAACCCAAGAATATGTGTTCTGTTTACAAATGAGGGAAAATGTGGTAACATTGCTTTTGTTGAAAAAAGAATAGAAACTTTAACCTTGAAGCAGAGGATAATAGAATGGAACAATATGCAATTAAAGGCGGGAATCCGCTGGTGGGCGATGTGGAGATAGCAGGCGCCAAAAATGCGGCACTTCCTATTTTCGCTGCGGCCGCCATGACGGACGAGACCGTATATATAGATAATATACCTGATGTGCGTGATATTGATGTGATGCTGGATGCCATGAGAAGCATCGGCGTGGTGGTGAAGCGGATCAGCCGCCACAGAGTGATGATCAACGGGGGTAATATCCACAATGTGACGGTGGAAAGTGATGGATGCAAAAAGATCAGGGGATCTTATTATTTCCTGGGTGCGTTCCTGGGGAAGTATAAAGGTGCGGAAGTGGTGCTTCCCGGGGGCTGCGATATCGGCAGCCGCGGCATTGACCAGCATTTAAAAGGATTCCGCGCCCTGGGTGCGGAAGTGATTATCGAACACGGACTGGTGAAGGCCAGGACAAAATGCCTCAGGGGCAGCCATATCTATATGGACAAGGTCAGTGTGGGTGCCACCATCAATGTGATGCTGGCCGCCACACTGGCTGAGGGCATGACTATTATCGAAAACTGTGCAAAGGAACCCCATGTGGTGGATGTGGCCAGTTTCCTGAACAGCTGCGGCGCCAATATCAAGGGAGCCGGTACGGACGTGATCAGGATCCGCGGGGTGGCCCGGCTTCACGGCACAGACTATACCATTATCCCGGACCAGATAGAGGCCGGTACCTTTATGTTTGCCGCCGCGGTCACGAAGGGAGACGTGACGGTGAAAAACGTGATACCCAAACACCTGGAGTCTATCACGGCAAAGCTTCTGGAGATCGGATGCGAGGTGGAAGAAGCGGACGACTGCATCCGTGTGGTGGCCACAAAGGCACCCATGCATACCCAGGTGAGGACTCTTCCCTATCCGGGTTTTCCCACGGATATGCAGCCGCAGATTACAGTGGCCCTTGCCCTTGCAGGGGGAACCAGCATTGTGACAGAGAGTATTTTTGAGAATCGTTTCCGGTATGTGGACGAGCTGGTGCGTATGGGCGCCGACATTAAAGTGGAAGGCGGGGATACTGCCATCATTACCGGAGTGGAAAAATATACCGGAGCCAGTATATCCGTGCCCGATCTTCGGGGAGGGGCAGCACTTGTGATCGCGGCCCTTGCTGCGGAGGGATTCTCGGTGGTTGACGATATTAAATATATTGAACGGGGATACGAGGACTTTCCTTCCAAGCTTCAGGGACTGGGCGCCCAGATTGAAGTGGCGGAGACCGATAAGGATGTCCAGAAGTTCAAATTGAAGGTGGGATGAAATGCCCGCCTTATTCTTATTAGAGTGTGTTTGAAAATTCATTCCCGCCATCTGTCGCGGTAACCGCGTCCTCACATTTGCGGTATCTATGGGTCAGATTCAGGTTACATAGCCCACTATGCGCCCTTCATTTGACCAAAATCTCCCACAAATTGTGACGCACATCTGGCAGATAGCAATTTTCAAACACGCTCCGGGGAAAGTTTCCCACAGGGTGAGAATTCCCGGAAGAAGGAGGGATTCTTTCTTAAAATCGGTATGATGGCCGGAGAGAATGGAGAGGTGGTGGTAAATCATGCGGCCGAACACAAAACTGTGCCTTGTGCCGGTGATGGTTTTGCTGCTGGGTCTCTGCGGGTGCGGCGCAGAAGGGGAACCGGGAAGGCCGCAGGGAGATTCCAAACCCTATCAGGCACCGGCGTTTGCGGATTCGGTCTTCCATGAAGACAAGGCAGAGGGAATCGAAAATGCCAGGATTGATTTGTCCTGCGCGGAGCTGGGGATCGTGGGAGTCTCCGCCACTTCCGCTTCCCGGCTGAAGTTCCAGGTGATCAAGGGGGATGAGGAATATACATATGACCTGCCGGCAGACGGTACACCGAAGATTTTTCCCCTCCAGAGCGGGAACGGCACATATACTTTTATTTTCAGGGAGCATGTGGTGGACAAGAAATATGCCGTCCTTTATACGATGGAGGCGGATGTGACCCTGAAGGATGAATTCCAGCCTTTTTTAAGACCCAGTGCATATGTGGATTATGACCAGGACTCCGACTGCGTGAAGAAAGCCGCGGAACTGGCCCAGAATGCGGGGAGCGCGCTGGGTGTGGTGGAAGAGGTGTATGAATACATCTGTGACAATGTGAAATATGACAAAGAGAAGGCGGCTTCGGTTCAGACTGGATATCTGCCGGACCCGGATGAGACATATGGGACGGGAAAAGGAATCTGTTTTGATTATGCCGCGCTGGTGGCGGCCATGCTGCGCAGCCAGGGAATCCCCACAAAACTTGTGATGGGGTATGTGTCGCCGGATGATGTCTATCACGCCTGGAATATGTTTTATACGGAAGAAACCGGCTGGGTGACGGTGGGATACGAAGTAAAGGCAGACAGCTGGTCCAGGCTGGACCTGACGTTTTCGGCAAACGGCACGGACGTCCAGTTTATCGGAGATGGGGGCAACTATTCGGATGTCTATTTCTATTAGTGTGAAATGGCCGGGACAAATATGCGTTTGGGGGTATATGCTGGTCCGGGTGAAACGCTGCTTTGGATTGGGAGGGAGAATATGAGACGTGGAAAACTGGATAGTCTGGGAGTCAGCGCGTTCTGCGAGAGTATGGCGATGATGTGCCAGTCCGGAATCCAGATGGATGAGGCTGTGGCGCTGCTAAGGTCGGGAAACGGCGGTGGAGGAATCCTGGAAGAAGGACTTGTAGTCATGCAGACAGAGACGGAGCTGGGAAAAGGGCTTTCCGCAGCCATGGAGAAGACGGGAATATTTCCGGAATATGCCGTGAGGATGGTGGCAGCCGGGGAGAACTTCGGACGTCTGGAGGATGTGTTGTTCCAGCTTGCCCGGTACTATGCGGATCAGAAGACAATGAGCGCCAGACTGAAAAATTCCGTGATTTATCCGGTGGCCATGCTGGTGATCATTATCGCGGTGCTGATCATCATGCTGACCATGGTGCTGCCTGCTTTTTCGGATGTATATGACCACCTGACAGGAAGCCTGACTGTCTCTGCGTATTCTTATGTGCGGTGGGCCTACGGGTTCTGCTGGCTGGCGCTGGGCCTTATGGTGCTGCTGGCGGCGGGACTGGGGGCCGGGTTTGCGCTTTGGAACAGCAAAAAGAGAAGGTCGGCCGAAAAAATACTGGAAAAGATTCCCATCTGTGCCTCTATTATGGAAAGTCTTGGCATGTTCCGTTTTACCGCGGCGTTGTCCACTTTTCTGGCCAGCGGCGAGATGCAGGATATTGCGGTGGCAGAGAGCATGAAGATGGCTGCCTGCAGGCCGGTGGAGGAAAAAATACATCGCTGTGCACAGCGTATGGGCCAGGGATACGGGATTGCCCAGGCGGCTTACGACGAGGGGCTGTTTGAGCCGGTTTACGGGAGAATGCTTCTGGCCGGGGAGCGGAGCGGCAATCTGGAGTCCGTGCTCAGAAAGCTGACGGATCTGCTGGCAGGGCATTGTTCGGGCCTGGTGGAGCGGCTGGTGGGAATCGTGGATCCGGTGCTGTCGGGAGTCCTGATGCTGACAGTGGGGCTGTCCCTGCTGAGCATTATGCTTCCCCTCATCGGAATGATGAATTCCATAGGGTAAATATTTCGTTTCAGAGACGAAAACAGGTGAATGGAAATGTATGTTGACAAAAAAAGAGGTTCCGGCCCGGTGATTTTCCTGGCGGCGCTTGTGCTGACTGCGGCGGTCTTGCTGTGGCAGGGGGTGTTTTCCGGATCCGGCCGGGATATGGACCAGGAAGGCATGGCGGCATTGAAGGCGGCAGTGGAGCGCAGTGCCATGCAGTGCTATGTGGTGGAGGGCGTTTATCCACCCAGCCTGGAGTATCTGGAAGAAAATTACGGTTTACAGATTAATCATGAGGAATTTTACGTTATCTACAGCGCGTTTGCATCCAATGTGCCGCCTGATGTGAGGGTGGTGGTGAGGGAGAAATGACGCTGCGGCTGCGGGAAATGATTTTGGGCCGCAGACCGGGGAAGGGGGCGGATCATGAAACGGAAAGGCAGTTCGGCGATGGGCTTTTATATGATGGGAGTGGCTTGTCTGTTTCTGGCAGTCTTTTTTCTGACCATAGTTTTCGGCGCAAAGACCTATCGGGATATTGTGGCAGGTCAGACCGGGAACAACCAGAAAAGAGCCCTGCTGTCCTATATTTCCACCTGTGTCAGATCCGGCGACATGGAGGGGGCGGTGACTTTTTCCCGGGAAGATGACAGACCGGTGCTGATCATTGCGGATGGCCACACAGGGTATGGGATACGTATTTACCAGGAAGGGGAAAACCTGGTGGAAGATTACGGCAGGCTGGAAGACAGCCTGAATCCCCGCATGGCGCATGTGATTGGCAGGACGGAAGTATTTGCGGTGGAAGAAGCTGCGGCCGGCACCTATATTGTCACCACCGATGAAGGAAAGGTGTTTTTTCGGACGAGATGCGGGGAAGGCAAAAAAACGACGGAGGCTGATGACAGATGAGCAGCAGGGCCGGCATGGGCATAGACAAGGGCAATAAGCCGCATAATACAGGCTTTTACATGGAGACGCTGATTCTCGTGATTGTATTTACCGTAGTCATTGTGATTCTGACGAAGATATTTGCCGTGTCCGGTGAGCTGAGCAGAAAGGCGGGGATTCTCACCAGTGCGGTGC
This sequence comes from uncultured Acetatifactor sp., assembly GCA_910577185.1. Lineage (GTDB taxonomy): Bacteria > Bacillota > Clostridia > Lachnospirales > Lachnospiraceae > Acetatifactor. Next base: position 10,227 of record CAJTLR010000033.1, on the reverse strand, counting down.
ACCTGGCAGAAAATGCGGCAGAGGCGGTGGCAGCGTCTGACAGCGCGGAAACCCTGCTGGGATTTCTGGACGAAAACGGCAATGCGGGGATGAAGGAAGAGGGCGGCAGTGCGGTGCTTCAGGCATGGTATGATGAGAAAATGAATCCGGTTCCGGAGTCGGAAGCGGGAATCCGGGTGGAAATCTCCTGGGTGCGGGAAGGGGACGACAGTATGGTGCAGAGTGCCATCGCAGTGTACTGGCAGGAAGAAACCGGCCCGGTATATCGTATGGAGACGGCAGTATATCTGGGGCAATAGGGTGAGAAGATGTTTGTGTCCGCGCTGCATCCACAAACTTAAGATACGCAGAAAGCAGCGCAGAAACGAGATAATCTATGAAACATATTCCGATCAGACTGGGACCGCTGGCGCTGCTGCTGACGGTGATCAGCATCTGTATGACGACTTTGGGTATCCTGGCTTTTACCACGGCCCGGGCAGATTACAGCCTGGCGGAAAAGTATGCCGACACGGTCCGGGAACGGTATGAACTGGAGCGGGAGGGGCAGTTTTTTCTCCGGGAAGCGGAGGAATGCCTTGCGGCAGGAGGAAGCCTCTCCTCTCTGGAAGGGGCCGTTGAAGACGAGACGGGCGTGGTGCGCAGGAATATCGAGAGAGGAAGTTTCAGCCTGAAGGTGGGAATGATACCGGATGGAGAATCAGGTTTCCGGGTGGTGGAATGGCGGATTCAGAAGGAATGGGAACCGGAAGAAAGCATTGGCGGGCTCTGGACGGGAGAATGAGTATAAAGCGGAAGGACGGGCAGGAGAGATGGAATTACAGGAGATTCTGGAACTGGCGGTGAAGGATGAGGATGTCTCGGATATTTTTCTGGTGGCGGGTCTGCCGGTTACCATGAAGAGCGGCGGCAGGCAGAACCGGGTGGGGAAGCAGATGCTGATGCCGAAAGACATCGATGCACTGGTGGATGAGATCTATAGAGAAGGCGGGCGCGGCAGGACAAGGCTGGAGCGGGGGGAGGATGACGATTTTTCCATTTCACTTTCCAGAAAGAATGATTTTCCGGGAGGGCGTTTCCGTGTCAATGTGTTCCGGCAGAGGGGCTCCCTGGCGGCGGTGATCCGTGTGATCCGTTTTGAACTCCCGGATCCGGAAAAGCTGGGAATAGCCCAGGAAGTGCTTCTGCTGGCGGACGACCAGGGGGACAGGAACAACAGAAACGGCGGGCTGGTGCTGGTCACCGGTGCGGCGGGCACCGGGAAATCCACCACACTGGCCTGTATGATTGACCGTATCAATCATAACAGGGACTGCCATATTATCACCATGGAGGACCCCATAGAGTATATTCACAGGCATAAAAAGTCCATAGTGACCCAGAGGGAAATATCCATAGACACGCCCGGCTATCTGGAGGCCCTCCGCTCTGCCCTGCGGGAGAGCCCGGATGTAATACTGCTGGGGGAAATGAGGGATTATGATACCATTTCGGCAGCCCTGACTGCGGCCGAGACAGGCGTGCTGGTATTCTCTACCCTGCACACCAGCAGCGCGGCGGATACCATTAACCGTATCGTGGATGTATTTCCTGACAAAGAGCAGGCCAGAACGCAGCTGGCCCAGGTTTTGAAGGCCGTGGTCTGCCAGCAGCTGGTGCCCTCCACCGAGGAGGATGGAGAGGGCGGTCTGGTCCGGATTCCGGTCTTTGAAATTATGAAATCCACGGACGCGGTCCAGAACATGATCCGTGAAAATAAGGTGAACCAGCTGAACGCCGTGATGCAGTCCGGCGCCGGGGAAGGCATGTGCACCATGGACGGGAATCTGCTGAAATTGTGCCGGGAGGGAAAAATTACCAAATCCACCGCGTTGAAGTACCGGACCCATTATGGGTATGAATACATGGAAAAAAGGCTTGGGAACATGGAATAAAGTGATACCGGCATATTCCACATAATAATCGGGTAAACGGCAGGATATTATGGTAAAAACAGGCTCTTGACAGCAGGGGTCTTCTGTAGTAAGGTAATAGATAGAAATTTCATAGGATTTCTCTTATTCAGAGTTGGTGGAGATACATAGGATCGATGAAGCCACGGCAACCCCATTGTGGAAGGTGCCTCCCTGAGCGAGTATTATTCGAACAATAAGAGGATTGGGTACAAAATCTTAGTCCGCTTATTCCGTAAGCGGACTTTTTTTGTGCACACGGGTGCATCAGGTACACGGTCACCCGGAGGAAGAATGTCGGCAAAGGCTGACGGGTAAAGAGGAACCTTTGGAAGTTTCTGTCACGGAAATGGATATTGTACATAGAGAAAGGAAGAAAACAGATGGAAAAGCATTTATTTACTTCAGAGTCCGTTACGGAAGGACATCCCGACAAATTGTGTGACGCAGTATCGGATGCCATCCTGGATGCCTGCATGGAGCAGGATCCCATGAGCCGCGTGGCTTGTGAGACAGCAAGCTGCACAGGTTTTATCCTGGTGACAGGCGAGATCACTACCACCGCAAATCTCGACATTCCCGGCATTGTGCGCAGGACTGTCAACGAGATCGGCTATAATGACGCAAAAACTGGGTTCGACGGCAATATCTGTGCCGTGATGGTGGCCCTGGACAAACAGTCCCCGGATATCGCCATGGGCGTGGACAAAGCCCTGGAGGCCAGGGAAGCCAGCATGAGCGACGAGCAGCTGGACGCCATAGGGGCAGGCGACCAGGGAATGATGTTCGGCTATGCCACCAACGAAACCCCGGAACTGATGCCCTATCCCATTTCCCTGGCGCACAGACTGGCCAGACAGCTGGCAAAGGTCCGCAAGGATGGCACACTTTCCTATCTGCGCCCGGATGGCAAGAGCCAGGTCTCCGTGGAATATGATGAGAACGGAAAGCCCCTTCGCCTGGAGGCGGTAGTGCTCTCCACCCAGCATGATGAGAATGTGACCCAGGAACAGATTCACAAGGATATTAAAAAATATGTCTTTGATCCGGTTCTGCCCGGGGAGATGGTAGATGAGGACACCAAGATCTTCATCAATCCCACAGGCCGCTTTGTGATCGGGGGACCCCAGGGAGACGCGGGTCTTACGGGCAGGAAGATCATTGTGGATACATATGGCGGGTATGCCCGTCACGGCGGCGGCGCATTCTCCGGCAAGGACTGTACGAAGGTGGACAGAAGCGCCGCCTATGCCGCCCGCTATGTGGCGAAAAACATTGTTGCCGCAGGGCTGGCAGACAAGTGTGAGATTCAGCTTTCCTATGCCATCGGCGTGGCCCAGCCCACATCCATCATGGTGGATACCTTCGGCACGGGCAGGGTCAGCAATGAAAAATTAGTGGCCATCATCCGGGAGAATTTTGACCTGCGTCCCGCAGGCATCATCAGGATGCTTGACCTGCGCAGGCCCATCTATCGTCCTACCGCTGCCTACGGACATTTCGGGCGTGATGATGTATCCCTTCCCTGGGAGGCCGTGGATAAGGCAGAAAGTCTGAAGAAGTACTTGTAAAATCAGGGAAAAGATAGCTGGACGGACAGATACCTGCCATGGCAGTGCTGTGAAAATTGACCGAAAACTCCGGATTGCCAATTCCGGAGTTTTTTCTTGTTTACAAATCCCCTTGTCATGGGGTATATTTAATAAAAAAAGGAGTCTTCGCATGGCATTCGTACATTTGCATGTCCACACGGAATATTCCCTTCTGGACGGTTCCAATAAAATCAAAGAATATGTTTCCCGGGTGAAAGAACTGGGGATGAACAGCGCTGCCATAACGGATCACGGTGCCATGTACGGTGTCATTGATTTTTACCGGGCAGCCAAAAGCGCGGGGATAAAACCCATTATCGGCTGCGAGGTGTATGTGGCGCCAAACTCCCGTTTTGATAAGGAACTGACCGGGGGAGAGGACAGGTATTATCATCTGGTGCTGCTGGCAGAGAACAATACCGGTTACGCCAACCTGATGAAGATTGTCAGCAAAGGTTTCACGGAAGGATATTATTACAAGCCCAGGGTGGACATGGAAGTCCTGAACCGCTATCATGAAGGGCTGATTGCCTTGTCGGCCTGTCTGGCAGGCGAGGTGCAGCGGAATATTGTCAAGGGACTTCCGGAGGAAGCCCGGAAGGCTGCCGGGAAATATGAGGCATGTTTCGGGAAGGGAAATTATTTTCTGGAACTGCAGGATCACGGATACCCGGAGCAGAGAATGGTGAACACGGAACTTCTGAAAATGAGCCGGGAACTGGATATTCCGCTGGTTGCCACTAATGATGTCCACTATACCTATGCGGAAGATGCGGATTCCCATGATATCCTGCTGTGTCTCCAGACGAACAAAAAACTGGCGGACGAGGACCGGATGCGCTATGAGGGAGGCCAGTACTATGTAAAGAGCGAGGAGGAAATGAAGGGGCTCTTTCCCTATGCCTGGGAGGCGCTGGAGAATACCCAGGAGATTGCCGACCGGTGTAATGTGGAGATTTCCTTCGGCGTGACCAAGCTGCCCCGGTATGAGGTGCCGGAAGGATATGATTCCTGGGGATACCTGAATAAATTATGCGACGACGGACTGAAGGAACGCTATGGGGATGGAAACCGGCCGGCGGGGGACACGGGACAGACCCTGCGGGAGAGACTTGACTACGAACTGTCTGTCATACAGAGAATGGGCTATGTGGATTATTTCCTGATCGTGTGGGATTTTATCAATTACGCCAGGGAAAACGGAATTCCGGTAGGGCCGGGCCGGGGCTCCGCCGCGGGCAGCATTGTGGCATACTGCCTGAAGATTACAAATATTGAACCCATCCGGTATCATCTGCTGTTTGAGCGTTTCCTGAATCCGGAGAGGGTTTCCATGCCGGATATTGACGTGGACTTCTGTTATAACCGCAGGCAGGAAGTGATCGACTACGTGGGCCGGAAATACGGGGCCGACAAAGTGGTGCAGATAGTGACTTTTGGTACCCTGGCGGCAAAGGGCGTGATCCGGGATGTGGGCCGGGTCATGGACCTGCCCTACGCCTTTGTGGATTCCATTGCCAGGATGATTCCCGGGGAGCTGAATATTACCATTGCCAAGGCGCTGGAGAAAAATGCCGAGTTTCATAAAGCATATCAGGAAGACGAGAAAGTGCGCCGCCTCATTGATATGTGCAAACGCCTGGAAGGGCTTCCCAGACACAGTTCCATGCATGCGGCCGGAGTGGTAATCTGTCCGGAGGCCGCAGACGAATTTGTGCCTCTGTCCAGGGGAAGCGACGGCTCCATCACCACCCAGTTTACCATGACCACCCTGGAGGAGCTGGGTCTGCTGAAAATGGATTTCCTGGGGCTGAGAACCCTCACCGTGATTCAGGACACGGTGAAGTTTGTGGAGCAGTCCACGGGGAAGAAGATTGACGCGGACAGGCTGGATTTTGATGACGAAAATGTGTATGCCTTTCTGGGGACGGGAAAAACAGACGGGATCTTCCAGCTGGAAAGTGCGGGGATGAAAAATCTGATGAAAGAACTGAAACCCCGGACGCTGGAGGACATTATAGACGGAATCTCCCTGTACCGGCCGGGCCCCATGGACTCCATTCCCAAGTACATCAGGGGCAGGGCTGACCCGGAGCATGTGGAGTACGCATGCCGGCAGCTGGAACCCATACTCAGCCCTACTTACGGCTGCATTATTTATCAGGAGCAGGTGATGCAGATTGTCCGGGACCTGGGCGGGTATACCATGGGCAGGAGTGACCTGGTGCGCCGCGCCATGAGCAAGAAGAAACATTCCGTCATGGAGAAGGAGCGGGCTAATTTCATTTACGGAAATAAAGAAGAGGGTGTGCCGGGCTGTATGGCCAAAGGAATCAGCGAACAGGTGGCAAACGGTCTGTTCGACGACATGATTGACTTTGCGGAGTACGCGTTTAACAAATCCCATGGGGCGGGGTATGCGGTGGTGGCCTACCAGACCGCATATCTGAAATATTATTATCCCGTGGAATTTATGGCGGCCCTTCTGACTTCCGTGATAGACAGTCCCAAGAAGGTATCCGAGTATATCCTGACCTGCCGGAACATGGGAATCACGCTGCTGCCGCCGGACATTAACCAGGGTCAGAGCGGATTTTCCGTCAGCGGGGACAGCATCCGTTACGCGCTGACCGCCATCAAGGGTGTAGGCCGTCCTGCCATTGACAGCATTGTCAGGGAGCGGAGGGAACAGGGGCTTTTTACCAGCCTGAAGGACTTTATCACACGGATTTCCGACAAGGATGTGAACAAGCGTGCCATAGAGAACTTTATCAAGGCAGGGGCGCTGGATGGACTGGGGGGAACCAGAAAACAGTTCATGATGGTGTATGTGCAGATCATGGATCATATTGCAAAAGAGAAAAAGAACAATCTGGCAGGGCAGATTTCCCTGTTTGACATTGCGGACGATTCCCAGAAGGAAGAGTTTGAACTGAAGATGCCGGATGTGGGCGAATATGAAAAGCAGATGCTCCTGGCCCTTGAAAAAGAAGTGCTGGGCATTTATCTGAGCGGGCATCCGCTGGAGGCCGACCAGGAACTGTGGCAGAAATATATTACCGCAACCACCAGTGATTTCGTCCTGGACGAGGAAAGCGGGAAAGTGAGGGTGGCAAACCAGGAGAGAGTGGTCATAGGCGGAATGATTGCGGACAAGACCATCAAGTACACCAGGACAGACCAGGTGATGGCATTTTTAAACCTGGAAGACCTGGTGGGCAATGTGGAGGTGGTGGTGTTTCCCAGGGATTATGAAAAATACAGTGCCCTGCTGACAGAGGAAGCCAGGATCTTCGTGAAGGGACGGGCCAATGTGGAGGAGGAAAAGGACGGCAAGCTGATCTGCGAACAAATTATCAGTTTTGAGGAGGCCGGGCAGGCAAAGGGAAAATATCTGTTCCAGGGCCGGTATGGAAACGGTTATGGGGATAATGGAAAACAAAATAACGTAAATGTCCATAGGGAGAAGCAGCATCAGGGGGGAATTCCCAGGGGGATATGGATTCAGTTTCCCGACACGGACAGTTATCTGGGAAGGGAGAAAGAACTGCTGTCCGCCATTGCGGATTCGGATGGAAATGATGATGTGGTAATCTATATAAGGGATACCAAATCATTTAAACTGCTGCCGCCCAACCGCCGGGTGCATGCGGACGCTTCCCTGCAGCAGATGCTGGGGGGAATGTTTGGAACGGAAAACGTAAAAATCCGTTAAATTTTTGACAGGTCCTATTGAAAACCGTTGCAAAAAGGTATAAAATGGATAAATGAACGAAATCTGCCAAAGATGGCACTGGAAGGGCAGAAGTGAAATGGGAATAGGAGATTGGTGAGATGGCGAATGAAATAAAAACCATTGCAGTTTTGACTAGCGGCGGCGATGCCCCGGGCATGAATGCTGCCATTCGGGCGGTGGTCCGCACTGCTATTTATAGGGGACTGAAGGTAAAAGGAATCAAGAAGGGTTATAATGGCCTGCTGAATGAGGACATTATTGATATGGAACCCCGCAATGTGTCCGATATTATTCAGAGAGGCGGTACCGTTCTGGGTACGGCCAGATGTCTGGAATTCAAGAAACCGGAGTATCAGCAGAAGGCGGCTGATATCTGCAGGGCACACGGAATTGACGGCGTGGTAGTGATCGGCGGGGACGGCTCTTACCGGGGTGCCCAGGCTCTCTCCAGGAACGGAATCAATGCGGTGGGCATTCCGGGAACCATCGACCTGGATATTGCGTGTACGGAATATACCATTGGGTTTGACACTGCGGTAAATACGGCAATGCAGGCCATTGACAAGGTAAAGGACACCTCTTCTTCCCATGAGCGGTGCAGTATTATCGAGGTAATGGGGCGGCATGCGGGCTATATTGCACTTTGGTGCGGTGTGGCCAACGGTGCGGAGGATATTCTGCTTCCGGAGAATTATGATTATGATGAGCAGGAGATCATCAACCATATCATAGGGAGCCGGAAGAAGGGAAAAATTCATCATCTGATTATCAATGCGGAAGGAATCGGACATTCCACCTCCATGGCAAAGCGTATTGAGGCCGCCACGGGAATTGAGACCCGGGCCACCATACTGGGGTACATGCAGAGAGGCGGCAGCCCCACTGCCATGGACCGTTATTATGCCTCCATTATGGGCGCATATGCGGTGGATGTGATGCTGGAAGGAAAGACCAACCGTGTGGTGGCTTACCGGTACGGCGAGTTTACGGATTTCGGCATTGAAGAGGCCCTGATGATGCAGAAGGATATTGACAGATATCAGTATGAAGTGGCAAAAATGCTGGCTATCTGATCAGATTTTGGAAGGTGTGGCGGCTGTCCGGCAGGGAATGGCCGCCTTTTTTGTGCACACGGGTGCAAAAGGAAAATAGTTGCTGACGCAACAAGCACCCGGCGCGGCAAGTAGAGGAGAAGAGCATTCCCCTACTTGATTGAACACGGGTGCATAAGGAAAATAGTTGCTGACGCAACATGCACCCCTTCCTGCGATTGCACAGAGACATCAGGAAGGGGGAGGCGGAAGGAGCGGATATGATAACCAGCAGTTCAAACCAGAGGGTGAAGCAGATCATACAGTGGCAGACAAAAGCCAGGGAAAGGCGCAGTGGAGGCATTTTTCTGACGGAGGGGTTTAAATTGTACGAGGAAGTGCCGGCAGAATGGGTGCAGGAGGTCTATGTCACGGAAGACGCACTGGAAAAGGCAGGAACAGATTCTGCCCTCCGTGATAAACTGGATAAAACCGGCTGGGAGCCGGTCTCTCCGGAGGTGTTTGGAAAGATGTCCGACACCCGGACGCCCCAGGGGATTCTGTGCGTGGTAAAGCGTCCGGAATACTGCCTGGAACAGATGCTCTCTTCTTCCGGGCCTTTGCTCCTGGTTTTGGAGAATCTGCAGGATCCGGGAAATGTGGGAACCATCTTAAGGACAGGAGAGGGGGCCGGGGTCACGGGGGTCATTCTCAGCGAAGGGACAGTGGACGTGTATAATCCCAAGACCATAAGGGCAACCATGGGGTCTGTTTTCAGGGTTCCCCATGTCTATGAAAAAGATCTGGTCAAAACGGTGGGGACACTGCGGGAAAATGGCATCAGGACATATGCGGCACATCTGGAAGGAGAGAAATATTATGACAGCTTTTCATTCCGGGCGGGTACGGCATTCCTGATCGGAAACGAGGGAATGGGTTTAAGCAGGGAACTGGCAGAGACGGCGGATGAGTATCTGAAGATTCCCATGGAAGGAAAGGTGGAATCCCTGAATGCGGCGGTCACGGCATCGCTTCTTGCGTATGAGGCGCACAGACAGCGGCGAAGCAGCTTGTAGCCACAAATCTAAAGACAGTTTTATTTCAGAATTTTCTATTGCGCAACGAGTATTGGGGACTTACATTAGATTTATGGCAATCACACAACAGAGAGGAGAATGGAAATATGAGAGAGGAAGAAAAAATCAAGGCCGGAATCTTATTCAGTCCCGCAGATCCTGAGTTAAAGGCAATCAAGCTGAAAACTCACAATCTGAATGTGGACTATAACAATACCTATGAGCAAGAGGAAGAAAAACGGGCGGGAATCCTTTCTCAAATTATCGGCGAATTCGGAGAAGGCGGGCGTATCCAGGGCCCCATCGCCTTTCACTATGGTAAACACACAAAAATCGGCAGAAATTTTTTCGGAAATTTCAACCTGACAATCCAGGATGATGCAGAGGTTACCATAGGGGATAACTGCAATTTTGGCCCGAATGTGACGATTGTGACGCCGGTCCATCCCATGCTCGCCAAGGAGCGGCGGGAAATGCTGACAGCGAACGGGGAGAAAAAATCCTTGTGTTATGCCAGGCCCGTACATATCGGCAATGACTGCTGGCTCGGCGCTTCTGTGACAGTCTGTCCCGGTGTGACGATTGGGGACAACTGTGTCATCGGCGCCGGCAGCGTGGTCACAAGGGATGTTCCCGCCGACAGCTTTGCCGCCGGCGTTCCGTGCAGAGTGATACGGAAGCTTACCGGGGCGGACAGTATGCGGCATCTGCCGGATATTCTGGCGGACAATTCCGTAATAGAATGACAGGAAATGTGATAGCCTTATAAAATAAGGATTTATGATTCCCGGAAGTCAGATATAACTTCTCGGAATCTCAATGAATGTGATTCTAACTGAA
>CAJTLR010000032.1 GCA_910577185.1 uncultured Acetatifactor sp. | reverse complement strand
GGAGGGCGGCAGCGGAAAGGGTACGGGAGCATTTTATGTACGAGCAGTTCCGCGGCAATATCAGGGCGCTTTTGCTGGGGGACTGCACGGAAACCGTCTGAGAGCCTTATGCCGGGCGCAGGGAGGGCGTTCCGGCCTTTGTGAGACTGCCGCGATGTTTCTGCAGATATGGTGCATGGCTTATGGCATGCGGGAACAATGGCATGGGGAACCGGCAGAAGCAGGGGGATGACAGTATGGCAGGAAAAATTATTATAAACGGACGTTTTCTCACACGCAGGATTACGGGAGTGGAGCGGTATGCCGGGGAAATCCTGGGAGAGCTGGACAAGCTGGTTACACCGGGAACATACATGCTTGCCGTGCCTTGCTATGCGGAGAATGTGCCGCGATACGGAAATATCGAAACTGTCAGGGTGGGGCGCCTGGGGGGAATCGCCTGGGAGCAGGTGTCGCTGCCCCGCTATGTGGCGGGCCGGAAAGGAATGCTGTTAAATTTGTGCAATACGGCGCCTTTCCGGGATCCCGGGATCGTATGTGTGCATGACATGAAGGTGAGGGCAAAACCGGAATTTTTCGGCTGGAAGTTCCGGATCTGGTACCTTTTTCTGTTCCGGAATATATTCTGCCGTGCCAGGGCCGTGCTTACCGTTTCGGAATTTTCCAGGTCGGAGATCCTGAAATACTATCCCCATATCAGGGCAAAGACCTATGTCATTCCCAACGGATGGCAGCATTATCAGCGGATCGGCCATGATGAGAAGTGCCTGGCAAGGTATGGCCTGGAACCGGGAAATTACTATTTTTCCATGGGGAGCCTGGAGAAAAACAAGAATTTCCGCTGGGTTCTGGAAGTGGCCTGCAGAAACCGGAAAGAGATTTTTGCGGTAGCCGGCGGGGCAAACGGGAGTGTGTTTTCCCGGCAGTATAAAACGGAGGTTCCGCCGAATGTGAGATTTCTGGGATATGTGTCAGATGGGGAGGCAAAGACACTGATGAGGGACTGTAAGGGATTCCTGTTTCCCACCATATATGAGGGATTTGGGATTCCGCCGCTGGAAGCCATGAGCGCCGGGGCGGAAGCAGTGGTTTCCGATACGGAAGTGATGCATGAAATCTACGGGGACGCTGCCCATTATATCGACCCCATGGATTATGAGGCTGATTTGAGTAAAATCATGACAGAGATTTCTCCGGAAAAGAAAAAAGAGGTTCTGGATAAATATTCCTGGAAGAAGAGCGCAAAGCTGCTAAAAAAGGTATGTGAGATCTGTAATGGATGAATGCCGGACAGGGAGTGTTTATCATGCGGCGCAGCCGGGGAAAAGGAGGCAGGACAGGAATGAATTTTTGGAATGGTGCTGCAGACTTGAAAGTAATGATATTGGGCAGTGTTGTGATTTCGCTGTTCGCCATATATGTATGCATGAAAATTTACTGCAGGAAATACTTATTTTCCGTATTTAACATTGGGATATTCACGGAAATATTCATGGTGTTTATCATTCCGTTTATGTACGAGGATAAGGCATGGCTGGCTTTTGGAAAAGACAGCGCAGAACCTTTCTATACTTTTTTGAACCAGAACCTTGAAATAAATCTCACAGGCATGATTATTTTCTATCTGGTTCTGATTGTTTCGGAGTTTCGGTTTGTCCCCCGAAAATCAATAGTTTGCGGAGTCATTGGCAGAAGCGTTGATACCAGGGTGATTTGGGCCGTGTTTTATACGGCGATAATAGGATGGTATCTTATCGTCTTTCTTTATAACGGCACATTGCCGCTGCTAAATGGAGAAAGGGATTTCTATAAAAAATCCCGGATTGCAAATGTTCTGTATATTCTTTTTAACAGTTCCATTCCGCTGCTCACGGTTTATTTTGGATTTTTGTCATTGAAAGCCGGCAATGTCAAAAATATTTTCTGTTTTCTGATGGGTGCTTCTGCCTGTCTGTTTTCCGGAAACAGGAGCGATTTGCTTCTAAAAATAGTGTTTCCGCTGATGTTGATTGTTCTATATAAGCATGGAAAAAACAGAATAAACAGTACGGTAAAAATCTGTGCCGGAATCGGTTTCATCCTGATAGCCGGGCTGGGAATCAGTTTACTGCGAAGCCGCGGCAATACCGGACCGGGCGCAATGCTGCAGGAATTTATTTATGGAAATACTTTCTGTGACTTCAGGGATGGCGCGTTTGTTTTATACGGGTATCACAATCAGTTTGATGATTTTTTGTATGGGAAAACATATATTGCGGGACTGATTTCCTTTATCCCTTCGTTTCTTTCGGAGTTCAAGCAGACTTGGGGCTGGGGCTATTTTTCTACCGATACCTTGTTAAATATGCCAAACCATTACGGGCTCAGGGGAGGTACCTACTGTGAGCCTTATCTGAATTTTGGGTATGTGGGCATCATCATCTGCGCGGTGGTGCAGGCACGCTGGCTGGCGTACAAGGAAGGAGTATTTGACAAGTATCTGAGGGGAGAAATCAGTGACTTCGGAAAAAAATATCTGATTATCAGTCTGGCCCAGCCTGTTTTCCAGTTTGTGGTCAGCTCAAACGGTTTGAGGACATTTTATATTAATTTCCTGGTCCTGGCAGGTGCTGCAGTATTGCTGAAGGGCCTGATATGGCTTTCCAATAAACAGAAGTCGGAAGGATAGCAGGAGTGTTGTGGAGCAGGAATGAACTGCTGAAGACAAAAAAGCCTGATATTGCATACACGGGGATCATCGGGAGACGGGAGATTTGTATTAAAAATAATTCAGCTGAAAATGCAATTGTGAAAGATATCACAATAGGCAATTTTACCTCACAGTAAACCGGTTCCGGAATCGCGAACCTATGGACCGGAGTTCACTGCCGGGGATGACAAGAATGTAACAGAACATTAGGGAGGCGGGGCAGGAATGCGTATTCTGATGATCAATGAGTTATCCGTCAAGGGCGGAACGGAGGTTCAGACACACAGGGAGAAGGCGTACTTTCGGGAGAAGGGTCATGAGGTATTTTTGCTGACTTTTGATGAATCGCTTCCGGTGAAGCTGACGGGAAATGAAGTAAATTACCCAAATCAGTTCCGTTTCGCATCTGGGATATACCATAAATTTTTTATCGATAAACAGAATGTCGGGAGACTGAGGGAGATCATAGACGGGCTGGGGCCGGACGTGATTCACATCAATAATGTATGGAAAGCGGCGCTGGATGTGATGGAAGCGGTGGGGAAATATCCGGTGGTCCAGACCATAAGGGATTATGGGGCAGTCTGTCCTAAAGCAACCTGTGTCCATGAGGATGGTATGGTCTGCCGGGGATATGAAAATGAGGACTGCAGAGACTGTATCAGAAAATCCGTCCGGCTGAGACTGAAATACAGAAGTCTGCGGAAATTCAACCAAGCCAGGAAAAAGGCTGTGGACTATTTTGTCTCGCCCAGCCAGGCCCTGGCGGACATGTGTTCCCGGAATCTGCTGCCCACAGCCTGCCTGAACAATCCCTTTGATTTCTCAAAAATCAAAAACAGCGGGAAAGTCCCGGGCGCCCGGAAGGTGTTTTTATATTACGGCATGATTGCGCCGAAAAAGGGAGTGGACCGTTTTCTGGAGGTTCTCAGGGGATACCGTTCCGCTGATATGGAAGTCTGGTTTGCGGGGGAAATCGAAAAGGGATACGGGACAGCGTTTTTGAACCAGGCGGCAGAGATTCCCTTTGTCAGCTATCTGGGGGTGAAATCCTTTGACGAAATTATGGAGCTGTATCCCCGGGTTTACTGCGTGGTGGTTCCCTCCTACTGGATTGAAAATTATCCCAACACGGCGCTGGAGGCCGTGGCCAATAAAACCATTGTAATCGGAAGCGGCCGGGGCGGAATTCCGGAAATTATCAGGGATGAAAGGCTTCTGTTTGATATCCTGGATCTGGACAGTTTCCGGAAATGCCTGGATTATGTGCTGCAGATGGGCAAGGAGGAATACGGAATCATAACGGAACAAATGTTTGAATATCTGCAAATGCATAATACCCAGGAACGGTATTATGAACGTCTCCTGGAAATTTACCGGACCATTGGAAGCGGTCCGGACAGGGGGAGCCGGAACGGCGGACGGATACCGGCGCATGGGGAGGCCCGGGAAGGGGGCATTCCGGCGGAAAAGAATATGTCCGGCAGTACACAAAAATCAGAACAGGAGCGGTGACATGGGGAAGACTGACGTAAAACTGGAAGGAAAGACAATACTAATCACAGGCATTGCAGGATTTATCGGAAGCAGCCTGGCAAGAAAGCTGTATGATATCCATGATACCATAAAAATCGTGGGTGTGGATAATATGAATGATTATTATGATGTGTCGCTGAAGGCGCACAGGCTGGGCTGGCTGGAGAAGGAACCGGGATTTGTGTTTGTAAAGGGCGATATTGGGGATAAGGGGGTGGTGTTCCGGATTTTTGAAAAGTACCGTCCCCAGATTGTGGTAAACCTGGCCGCCCAGGCGGGAGTGCGTTATTCCATTGTGAATCCGGACGCATACATAGAGGCCAATATTGTGGGTTTTTTCAATATTCTGGAAGCCTGCCGGAGATATCCGGCAGAACATCTGGTGTTTGCCAGCTCCTCCAGTGTGTATGGCTCCAACAGGAAGATGCCTTACAGCACGGAGGATAAGACAGACAGTCCGGTGAGCCTGTATGCGGCCACAAAAAAGGCGGATGAACTGCTGGCCCATGCCTATTCCGGACTATACGGCATACCGTGCACCGGACTTCGTTTTTTCACGGTATACGGACCCGCGGGACGGCCGGACATGGCATATTTCGGTTTTACGGACAAACTGAAAAAGGGAGAGAAAATCCGTATTTTCAACTACGGAAACTGCAGGCGGGACTTTACCTATATAGATGATATTGTGGATGGGGTGATTCGTGTGATGGGAAAGGCCCCGGTAAAAACCGCAGATGAAGGAGGTGTGGCAGACCCGCCTTATGCGGTGTACAATATCGGCAACAGCCCTCCGGAAAACCTGCTGGAATTTGTGGAAATACTGCAGCAGGAGCTGATACGTGCGGGGGTGCTTCCCGAAGATTTTGACTTTGAGGCCTGTAAGGAACTTGTTCCCATGCAGCCCGGGGATGTGGAGATTACCTATGCCGACACCGGCGCCCTGGAGAAAGATTTCGGATTCGCCCCCGGCACACCCCTGCGGGAGGGGCTGAGAAAGTTTGCGGAGTGGTATAAGAGGTTTTATGCATGAAGACAGTGTTGTTCGATTTGTTTGAAGCCCAGCCTGCCGGAACCTCAAAGTTTCATGGGGGCGGGGAGTATATCAAAACGGTATATCAATATCTGGCCGGTCATCTCCCGGATGAGTGCAGTCTGATTGTATTTTACAATGACAGAAGTTTTCTGGACCCATGGATTCTGGATTCGTTTGCGGATCACAGGATAAAGGCGGAGGTCATACACCGGCGTGAGGAGGTCAGGTATCTTTTTGACAGGCACAAAATAGACAGTTTCTATTCCGGGCTGCCATATTTTTATAAAAAGGCATGGATACCGGAGACGGTGCGGGTTTGCGGGACAATACACGGTCTGAGGGGAGTGGAGCTGCCCTGCGACCGGTATGCGTACAAATATGCGTCGGGCAGGGAGAGCCGGGTACAGCGGCTGCGGTTTCTTCTGAGGGGAAAAATCAAAGAGAAAAAAATCAGGCAGTTTCGGGACTGCATGGAGCTGCTGGATGAAATTGTGTGTGTTTCAAACCACACTCGGTATGCCATCAGGAATTATTTTCCTTCCATGGACCGGCATGTGCGCGTTTTTTATACACCCGCAAAGTATGTGGGGCCGGAATCCGGGATGGAAAAGGAATGCTGCCACAGGGAGGTGGAAGGGAAATATATTCTGTTAGGGGGGGCAGACAGAAGCGAAAAGAACGGATACAGGGCAGTCCGGGCACTGGAGGAACTGTTCCGGGAAGGGATGCTGGAGGGGTACAGGGTTGTGACGGTGGGAGGAATGCCCGGGAAAATTGCAGAGATCATTCACCGGCAGGAACGTTATGTCTGTCTCGGATATGTGGAGGCCGGTATTCTGGAGAATTTATATCGATACTGCGACCTGTTTCTGTATCCCTCCCTGAACGAAGGGTTTGGAATGCCGCCCCTGGAGGCCATGAAGTACGGAAAAACATGCATTGTTTCAGGTGTGACTTCCCTGCCGGAAATCTGCGGTGACGCGGTGTACTACTGCAATCCGTATGACATTGACGAAATCAAAAACAGACTGCTGATGGCGGCGGAACAAAAAATATCCGCCGAAAAGATAGAGAATCACCTGCGGGGGATACGAAGCAGGCAGGATGCGGATTTGAAGGCTTTATGTGAATATATCACTGGAAGGACATAAACGGTTTTACGATTATGGACGGAAAAGCGAAATTAAAAAGAAACATGCACGGCCTGATGTTTATCCTGAAGGCCGTGTCAATGAAAAAATACCATGTTTTAAAACCCGGCCAATACAAAATATGGTGGTCGGAAAAAAATATTGTATATCATACAGCATGTGGCGGCTTTTGCGCGTATTTTCCGAGACAGGAAATGAACCGGTTTCTGGATGGCTTTTCTTTTCGGATCCGGCAGAGTCAGGGGGGGTATTGCTTCCGCGGGCAGGCAATATTGTTTACGCTGAACGGGGAATATAAAGTTTTTGACCTGGAAAAATCCAGGATACTCACATGCCTTCCGGAGGAAAAGAAAAGACTGGTGTGGGACAATATCAGGCATTTCCGGGGATGTCTTAACGTGACGGTGCTGGAGGTAAACGAAAAGGGCATCATTGAAAAATACATTCCGTACCGGAACCGGGACTTGTGGACGGAGGATGAGGTGCGGGCCGGGTATCTGGAAATTCTGGACGACCAGATGCGGCTGACCCTGCGCGCAAAGAGAGAGTATGTGAAAAACGGCAGGGAAATTCTGAAAGAAATCATGGATTACGGGATATCCGAAATCAGCGGACTGTGCCGCCGGATTGAGAAAAACACAGGATTTGATGTGGACATACCGTTTATCCGGCAGCATGGCGATGTGCATTTCGGGAATGTACTTTTTTGCGGGAAGGAGCATTTTTATATTGATTTTGAATATGCCCGGACAGAGTCCTTTTTGTTTGACCTGTTTAACTGTATTTATGTGGAAATGACGGACAGGCATTCCCTGATTCTGGCGGAGGATTTTTTCTCACGGCAGCAGGAATTTGCGGACAGGTACAAGGCGATATTTGAAAATGTGGGAATGCGCTACCAGGAGCAGCGGAATAAAGATTATTTTCTGCTTTTTCTGCTGTCCAGGATCAGATTTGACATAGGCAGCGCTTTCCGGCGCTTTCCGAAATGCAGAAGAAAAAAGTATTTTGACCTCTTACTGCGGAAATATAATGGGGTCCTGGGATATTTGGAGGGGATTTAAATGCTATTACTATCAGTCTGTATCACAGGGGTTGACGGAACCGGAAAAAGCACAGTCGTCCGCAGGCTCCATGATCTTCTGGGAAATGAAAAATCTGTTGTACAGTATATGGGGATGAAATCGTGGGAGACAAAGGTGGGAGAAAAATACCTGCAGAGGGAAATCCATACATACAAGGATAAAATCGCATATATATATGCGCAGATCCGTGAACTGAGGCACAGGGTATATAAGCACAGGGGGGATTCCCGCCTGGTTATTTTTGACCGTTATGCGCATGAGCAGATTTTACAGTTTGACAAAAGCGGCCTGACCTGGAAAAACAGACCGGTGAAACTGCTGTATCAGCTTTTTTTAAGTTCTTTTCTGTACAAACCGACTCTGCAAATATATCTCACATGCAGCATTGAAACCTCCCTGGCCCGTAAAGAGGATATCAGGGGAAGCGGTGCTGCAGAACGTCTGCGGCAGAACAAAGCGCTTCTGGACAAGTATTACGGTGAGGATGCAAATGTGTTTGTCATAGATACCTCCGGGATTTCCGAAGAAAAAACATTGGGGATGATTCTGGAGAAAATGGAGAATATGGAATGCTTCAATACTTTGATGAGATGAAAGAGGTTATCCGGAATTATGGCCTGGAGCCGGGAGAAGTCATAATCGTGGGAAGCGGTGCGGTGACGGTGAAGGGAGGACGGAAAAACAATGATATTGAGTTTTGCGTCAGCAAAAAAGCGTATCATAAAATTCCGCTGCGGATCAGGCTGCGGCTTATCTTTGTTGACCATGAAGACCTGGGCGGGAATGTGGACCTGTTTCGAAACCGCTATTTATGCATGGGAATAAAAGATGAAATATTATTTCAAAATAAATGGTTTTACGAATACAAGGGCTGCGGAATGGTCCGGCCGGAACTGGAGTATCTGTACAAAATGCATAAGAGACGGGACAAGGATCTTGCGGACATGGAACAGATAAAACATGACGAGAGATGCAAAAAGGCATTTGACTGGGATTTCATTGAAGCAATGGAAAAAGAACGCATCCCTGCGGTATATACCTGGTACAGCAGATTCAGGGATGTGTCGTGGCGCTGTATGAAGAAGCTGGAACGGGGAATGGGCCGGCTGCGGGGGAGGAAATCCTGAGGGTCACAAAGGCCGGCGGCAGGTAAATTTGCGGTAATGGGTGCCAAGATGCGGATAAGGATAGATAAACTGACACAACATTATAAAGAGATGTCTTTACCTCTGAAGGTTTCGGGCTGGTTCTTTTTTTGTTCTTTGCTGCAAAAGGGGCTGGCTTTTTTTACCACGCCCTTATTTACCAGGGTTCTGGACACGGCAGACTATGGAATTGTGAGTGTCTACCATTCCTGGGAACAGATCATCATCATTTTTATTACCATGAACCTGGCGGACAGTGTTCTGAATGTGGGGCTGGTGAAATATCACGATAACAAAGACGAATTCCAGACATCCCTCCTGGCGCTGGAATTTGTCTGGGCTGCCATAATGTCGTTTGCTTTTCTGCTGGGATATCCCTTTCTATATCCTTATGTCCGGCTGGAGACGAAATTTGTGGCTGTCATGCTGACCCACTGCTTTTTTTGGACGGTCATGTGTATGTGGACACAGAGACAGCGGTTTGAATACCGGTACCGGAAGATGGCCGCGGTCACGCTGATAAACACTTTCGGCAGCGTGGCCCTGTCTGTGGTTCTGGTGTTTTTCATGGAGGACAGGGCATTTGGAAAGGTTCTGGGGGGAGCCGCTGCGGTAGTGATTCCCGGGATTTTCTGCGTGGCGGACTGCCTTGGGAAAAATCGGAAGATAAAGCCGCAATACTGGAAATTTGCTTTGAAATACAACATACCGATGATTCCGCATTTTCTTTCGTCGGTGATACTGAACCAGCTGGACCGGATCATGATTCAGAACATGTGCGGCCTGAACCAGGCAGGGATTTACGCGGTTGCCTATAACAGCGCCTCCGTGATTTATATTGTGAACCAGGCCCTGGGAGCCTCCTACAACCCATGGATGCTCCAGAGATTAAGGGTAAAAAAATATGATCATGTGAAGGAAACCGTGAATACCATACTGCTGGTCTATCTGATGGCCCTGCTGGTCTTTATCTTATTCGCCCCGGAAATCATGCGGTTTATGGCGTCCCGGGATTATTACGAAGGAATATACATGATACCGCCGGTGGCCTGCAGCATGTTCTTTATTCTGCTGTTTAATTTATTTTCCCCCGTGGAGTATTTTTCCATGAAAACAAAGTTTATGGGAATTGCATCCATGGTTTCCGCGGGGATGAATATCGTCCTGAATGCAATATTTATTCAGCTGTACGGATATCTGGCAGCCGGATACACTACGCTGGCCTGCTATATGATTTATGCCATGACACATTATCTGTACATGAAAAAATGCTGTGGCAGGCTGGGGATACCGGGCTTGTTTGACCATAGGAAAATACTCCTTATGAGCCTGGCAGTGACAGCGGCAGCCCTGGTTTCGGCCGCTATTTACCCCTATTATTTGCTGAGATATTTTATCATACTCTTGATGTGTGTGACGGGGTTTTTCCTGCGAAAAAGGATACGGGACACCGTAAAAAGAGTGCTGTCCGCCTGATGCAGGGGGCAGGTTCCGGCTGTGGACGTTCTCTGCACGCATGGGCCGGTGTGCCGGATTGTCTCAAAAATCCGTTCCGTTTTTCCGGAAAGCACCGCTGACAGAATCAGGGGAGAATTCTGTGGGCGGTGCCCGGCACAATACAGACTTTGCCTGTGTGCGCCGGGCTGTATCGTATGACAGAGAAAACGGCGCCCCGGATACCCGGGAAAAGCAGGCGCAAAATGCCATGATATTCTCTTGGATTTTTCCGCACCGGGAAGAAATGAAAAAATTGAGAGAACGAAAAACTTTACACCTTTCTTCTTTTCTATTATAATGTCAATAGTCTTTCTGCTAAATATACCAAATTTATTCCCGCGGGCAACGAGCCAGGTGGCTGCCTGCAGACATTTGGCGACTGCCGCCAGGGTCAAATACCAAAGTGTCCTTTGGACGCTTTCTGCTGCGCAGCGCAGCAAGTTTGATACCCAGTTGCCTGCAGCGGGGTCTTTGATGGGAATTCGGGTCTGGGAACCTGAGTCTGGAAGAGTAAACTGAAAAAACACATAAAACAATGCGGGAAAGCATATTGCGCGCGAGAAAGGAAGGATGGATATGGAATTACATATTACATGTATTCCCGGTGACGGCATCGGGCCGGAGATTGTCCGGGAAGCGAAAAAGGTGCTGGAGAAAACGGCGGAAGTTTTCGGACACAAAATGATGTTTGAGGATATTCTCATGGGAGGCGCTTCCATTGACGTGCACGGGGTGCCGCTGACGGAGGATGCCGTTGCCAGGGCAAAGGCGGCGGACGCGGTGCTGATGGGTTCCATAGGCGGCGACACCACCACGTCACCCTGGTACAAACTGCCTCCCAATCTGCGTCCGGAGGCAGGGCTTCTGGCAATCCGCAAGGCCCTGAATCTGTTTGCAAACCTGCGTCCCGCGGTGCTTTATGACGAACTGGCGGGAGCCTGCCCCCTGAAGGAGGAGATCAGCAGGGCCGGTTTTGACATGATGATCATGCGGGAGCTTACGGGAGGACTTTATTTCGGCGAGCGGAAAACCTTCCAGGAAAACGGCGTCATGAAAGCCGTGGACACCCTGACCTATGACGAGAACGAGATCCGCAGGATTGCCGTAAAAGGCTTTGACATTGCCATGAAGCGCCGGAAGAAGGTTACAAGCGTGGACAAGGCCAATGTGCTGGATTCCTCCAGACTGTGGAGGAAAGTGGTGGAAGAGGTTGCCGGGAATTATCCGGAGGTGAAGCTGGAACATATGCTGGTGGACAACTGTGCCATGCAGCTGGTGAAGGATCCGGCCCAGTTTGACGTGATCCTGACAGAGAATATGTTCGGCGACATCCTTTCGGACGAGGCCAGCATGGTGACGGGTTCCATCGGAATGCTTGCCAGCGCCAGCCTCAATGACAGCAAATTCGGTCTGTATGAGCCCAGCCATGGCTCCGCGCCGGATATCGCGGGGCAGGACATTGCCAATCCCATAGCCACGGTCCTGAGCGCGGCCATGATGCTGCGTTACAGTTTTGACCTGGACAAAGAGGCGGAGGCCGTGGAACGGGCGGTAAAACAGGTGCTGGCAGAAGGGTACCGCACGGCTGATATCTATTCGGAGGGCTGTACAAAGGTGGGCTGCAGCAGAATGGGCAGCCTGCTGGCAGAGCGCGTCCGGGCGGAATGAGATATCATATCAGCCTGAAAGAGGATTTTTCATTTTGGCCATTGAGCCCGCCCAAACGGGCGGGGAAGTATAAGACTGAAAATATTTAATCCGGAGTTTGCGTCCGCACAGCATCCGCAGACTCTGCCGTGCATAAAAGGCTGTGCAGAAACGGGGTAAAACATGAGAAGTGATGCAGTAAAGGCGGGCACCGCGCAGGCGCCCCACAGAAGTCTTTTTAATGCCCTTGGTATTACGGAGGAGGAGAGAGCGCGTCCCCTTATCGGCATTGTATGCTCCTATAATGAAATTGTACCGGGCCATATGAATCTTGACAAGATTGCGGAAGCGGTGAAGCTGGGGGTTGCCATGGCGGGAGGCACGCCCATTATGTTCCCTGCCATCGCAGTGTGCGATGGTATTGCCATGGGACATGTGGGCATGAAGTATTCCCTTGTGACCAGGGACCTGATTGCGGACAGCACGGAATGTATGGCGCTGGCGCACGGTTTCGACGGTCTGGTATGTATTCCCAACTGTGACAAAAATGTGCCGGGTCTGCTGATGGCTGCGGCCAGGGTGAACATCCCCACCATCTTTGTGTCCGGGGGTCCCATGCTTGCGGGCCGTGTCCGCGGGCAGAAGAAGAGCCTTTCTTCCATGTTCGAGGCGGTGGGAAGCGTGGCTGCGGGCACCATGACCATGGAGGAACTCTGCGAATATGAGGAGAAGGTATGCCCTACCTGCGGCTCCTGCTCCGGTATGTATACAGCCAATTCCATGAACTGTCTGACGGAGGCCATCGGCATGGGATTAAAGGGCAACGGCACCATCCCGGCGGTTTATTCTGACCGCATCCGTCTGGCAAAGCACGCGGGCATGAAGATTATGGAACTGGTGGAAAAGGACATCAGGCCCCGGGACATTATGACCCAGGATGCCTTTATGAACGCCCTGACAGTGGACATGGCGCTGGGCTGTTCCACCAATACCATGCTGCACATACCGGCCATTGCCAGGGAGGCCGGCGTGAAGCTGGATCTGGACATTGCAAATGAATTATCCGCGAAGACCCCCAATTTGTGCCATCTGGCGCCGGCAGGCCCTACTTACATGGAAGATTTGAATGAGGCAGGCGGTGTCTATGCGGTAATGAACGAACTGACGAAGAAAAAACTTCTCCATCTCGACTGCATGACCGTGAACGGCACGGCAATCGGCGAAAACATCCGCGACTGCCGCAATCTGAATCCGGAAGTCATCCGCCCGGTGGAAAATCCTTATTCCGAGACCGGCGGAATTGCCATACTGAAGGGCAATCTGGCACCTGACAGCGGCGTGGTGAAGCGTTCCGCAGTGGTGCCTGAGATGCTGGTGCATCAGGGACCGGCCAGGGTGTTTGACTGTGAAGAGGATGCCATCGATGCCATCAAGAGCGGAAAAATTGTGGCGGGAGATGTGGTGGTCATCCGGTACGAGGGCCCCAAGGGCGGCCCGGGCATGCGTGAGATGCTCAATCCCACCTCTGCCATAGCCGGCATGGGGCTGGGATCCAGCGTGGCGCTGATCACGGACGGACGTTTTTCGGGTGCATCCAGGGGCGCCTCCATCGGACATGTTTCCCCGGAGGCGGCGGTAGGCGGCCCCATCGCCCTGGTGGAGGAAGGAGACCTGATCAGCATCAACATACCCGAAAACAGGCTGGATATCCTGGTGTCTGACAGTATACTTGCCCAGAGACGGGAAAAATGGCAACCCAAGGAACCGAAAATAACCACGGGATACCTGAGCAGGTACCGTGAACTGGTCACCAGCGGCAACCGCGGTGCGGTACTGGAAATCCGCAACTAAAAATGATGGGGCCGTAAATATCTCTGCAAGAAAGGTACGGTACTGGAATAAGAAAGGAAAACAAATATGCTGTTAAACGGATCAGAGATTGTTGTGGAATGTTTGAAGGAGCAGGGAGTCGACACGGTATTCGGCTATCCGGGCGGAACCATTTTAAATATATATGATGCGCTTTACGGTCACAGAGACGAGATCAGGCACATCCTGACATCCCACGAGCAGGGGGCTGCCCACGCGGCGGACGGCTATGCCAGGGCTACCGGAAAGGTGGGAGTATGCATGGCCACCAGCGGCCCGGGTGCCACCAACCTGGTGACGGGCATCGCCACCGCTTTCATGGATTCCATTCCTGTAGTGGCCATCACGGCCAATGTGACCCTTCCCATGCTGGGAAAGGACAGTTTTCAGGAGGTGGACATTGCGGGCGTGACCATGCCCATCACAAAGCATGGCTATATTGTAAAAAATGTGGAAGAGCTGGCAGACACCATCAGGAGGGCTTTTGTCATAGCCAGGACCGGGCGGCCGGGTCCCGTGCTGGTGGATATCACCAAGGATGTGACGGCGGCGGTCTGTGAATACACTCCCATGCCGGCTGCCGAACCGGAAAGACTGTGCCGTTTTACGGAAGAAGAGATACAAAATGCGGCAGAATGCATTATGGCGGCAAAAAAACCATATATTTACCTGGGGGGCGGGGCAATTGTCTCGGATGCCTGCCGGGAAGTGGCGGAATTTGCGGATCTGATCGATGCGCCGGTGTGTGACACCCTTCTGGGAAAAGGCGGTTTTGACGGCAGGAGTGAGCGCTATACCGGCATGATCGGCATGCACGGCACCAAGGCATCCAACCTGGGCGTAAGCCAGTGCGACATGCTGATTGCCCTGGGAGCCAGATTTTCCGACAGAGTGATCGGCAATCCCGGAAAATTTGCGGAGGGCGCGAAGATTATCCATGTGGATATCGATGCCGCGGAAATCAACAAAAATATCCGGGCGGACGTGAGTCTGGTGGGAGATTTAAAACTGGTGCTGCAGAAGCTGAACGGAAAGCTGACCCGACAGCACCATCCGGAATGGATGGGAACCATCGCGGAACTGAAAACGAAATATCCCCTGAAATATGACGATTCCCGGTTATCCTGCCCCTATGTCATAGAAACCATAGACAAGGTTACCGGGGGAGAGGCGCTGATCACCACGGATGTGGGACAGCATCAGATGTGGGCGGCCCAGTATTACCGCTACACCAGACCCCGCACCTTTCTTTCGTCAGGGGGTCTGGGAACCATGGGCTACGGCCTGGGCGCCTGCATCGGCGCACAGCTGGGACAGCCCGACAAACTCTGCATCAACATTGCGGGCGACGGGTGCTTTCGTATGAACATGAACGAGCTGGCCACCGCAAGCCGTTATCAGATTCCCATCATCCAGGTGGTCATCAACAACCATGTGCTGGGAATGGTGCGTCAGTGGCAGACCCTGTTTTACGGGAAGCGGTATTCCCAGACAGTGCTCCATGACAAGGTGGATTTCTGCAAGGTGGCGGAAGGCCTGGGTTGTGCCGCCATCCGCGTCACGGAGAAAGAGGAAATGGCTCCCGCCCTGGAGAAGGCGATTTCCCTGAAGGCGCCGGTGCTGATCGAATGTATGATTCCGGAGGATGACAAAGTCTTCCCCATGGTGCCGGCAGGCGCGCCTATTTCGGAGGTATTTGACGGGGAAGACCTGGCGGGGAAAAACGGATAAAAATATGAAAAAGTTATTTCGTTTTCTGGCATTTTTTCTATTGGGCGGTATTTTGCTGGGGCTGGCGGGCTACTTTGCGCTGGCTCTCTATTACCGCGGCAATTTTCCGGTAAACACCTGGATCAACGGCATTTACTGTACCGGAAAAAGTGTGGAGCAGGTCAATGGGGAACTGGTAAATTCACAGGAGCCGGCAAAGCTTTCCGTGGTGGATGCGGATGGTGTCTCCTGGGAAATAGACCAGGACGAGGCGGGAATCCGGCCGGATTTTACGTCGGAACTGAATTCCTATCTGCGGCGCAACGCCTCCGCAGGCTGGCTGGAGAATTTGCACAAGACCGTCACGGCAGAGCTGACAGCCGGCTGGTATGCGGTGGAAGAGGAGAAATTCCGGGATTATTTTGAGAAGCTTCCCTTTGTGGCGGAAGAACGGGAAAAAGAATACGGTGTGTCGGTATGCCGTTCGGAAGAAGGATTCATCCTGCAGGATGGCAATCTGGCACGGCTGGACCTGGAGAAGGCGTATGCCTATCTGAAAGAATGCCTGGAAAAAGGACAGACAAACGTGAACCTTTCCCAGGGGGGCTGCTATGACGACCTTCCTGACAGGGAAGCGGATAAAAAACAGCGGGAACTCTGGGCCGGGATATGCGCTTTCCAGGAACAGTGCAGCGGGATGGTGTTTGACATGGGGGCGGAACAGATTGCATTTACCCCGGAAATAGCAGGGGGTTTTCTGGAATGCGGGCCGGGAGACGGCCTGCCGGTACTGGATGAACGGGGAAACGTGACTGTGGGCGAGGAAAAAGTCCGGGAGTGGGTGGAAGCCCTTGCCATGCAATATGACACCTGCGGCACGGAGCGGGTATTTGACGCCACCAGGGGAGAAAAGGTCACGGTGAAATATGTCACCTACGGCACAAAACTTGACGTGGAGGCAGAAACAGCTTACCTGCTGGAAACGCTCCGGGGAATGTCGCCGCCGGGGGAAATGCCCCATGTGCCCGCCTATGTCCAGCAGGGATATGTGCGCGGGCTGGATGATATCGGCGGCACTTATATCGAAATTGACATGACGGAACAGAAAATGTATTACTACGAAGACGGGGAACTGATTCTGGATACGGATGTGGTTACAGGCAACACGGGCAGACGAATGGGAACACCCCAGGGCATCAATTTTGTCTATGCCAAGGAGCGGAACAGAACCCTGCGGGGGGCGGACTATGCCTCTTTTGTGAAATACTGGATGCCCGTGAAGGGAAATGTGGGGATTCACGACGCCAGCTGGCGTGCCAGATTCGGCGGCCAGATTTACAAGACCAACGGTTCCCACGGATGTATCAACACACCTTCGGATGTGATGTCGCAGCTCTACGAGATGGCGGAAGTGGGGACTCCGGTGATCATGTTTTATTAAGGAACCATGCAATCCCTTGTCTGAACGGCTGCTTTGTGAAAAGGGGCGCCGATAAAATAATTTAGCAATGTACTTGACTAAAGTGCCGGAAACGATTATGATAACTATGTTGCGGAGTAAACTGCCCCGGATGAACTGGAAACGGCAGAACACAGTGCCGCCAGACGTGTTTTCAGACTGCCCGGGAGAGAGCAGACCAGGAGGAGAAAATGTCAAGAGTGTATAATTTTTCAGCGGGACCTGCAGTCCTGCCGGAGGAGGTTTTGAGGGAAGCCGCGGAGGAAATGCTGGATTACAGGGGAACGGGCATGTCCGTCATGGAGATGAGCCACCGGTCGAAAGCGTATGATACCATTATCAAGGAAGCGGAGGCTGATTTGCGTGATCTGATGAAGATACCGGACAATTACAGGGTGTTGTTTCTGCAGGGAGGCGCCAGCCAGCAGTTTGCCATGATTCCCATGAATCTGATGAAAAATAAGGTTGCCGACTATATTGTCACCGGCCAGTGGGCAAAAAAGGCTTACCAGGAGGCCCTGCTTTACGGCAAGGCCAATAAGATTGCCTCTTCCGAGGATGAGACTTTTTCTTATATTCCGGATTGTTCTGATTTACCCATCAGCGAGGACGCGGACTATGTATATATCTGCGAAAACAATACCATTTACGGGACAAAGTTTAAGACATTGCCGAATACTAAGGGAAAGACGCTGGTGGCTGATGTGTCCAGCTGTTTTTTGTCCGAACCCGTGGATGTGAGCAAATACGGGGTGATCTACGGCGGCGTCCAGAAGAACATAGGACCGGCAGGGGTGGTGATCGTGATCATCCGCGAAGACCTGATCACGGAGGATGTGCTTCCCGGCACGCCGACCATGCTGCGTTATAAAATTCACGCGGACAATCAATCCCTTTACAATACGCCCCCGGCCTACGGCATCTATATCTGCGGCAAGGTATTTCAATGGCTGAAAAGAAAAGGCGGCCTGGAGGCCATGAAGGAATACAATGAGAAAAAGGCGAAAATTCTCTACGATTATCTGGACCAGAGCCATTTGTTCCGGGGGACTGTCCGCAGGGAGGACCGTTCTTTGATGAATGTTCCCTTTGTGACCGGGGACGAAGCGCTGGACGCAAAATTCGTGAAAGAGGCGAAGGAGGCCGGGCTGGAAAACCTGAAAGGCCACAGGTCCGTGGGCGGCATGCGGGCAAGCATTTACAATGCAATGCCCATGGAGGGTGTGGAGAAACTGGTGGCTTTTATGAAAAAATTCGAGGCGGAAAACACAGCGCGGTAACCGGCGGAACATAAGGACAGAAAAGAGGAAATCATGTATAAAATCAATTGCCTGAATCCTATCGCAGAGGTAGGACTGAAGAATTTTAACGAACAATACCGGATCACGGAAGAGGTGCAGGAAGCGGACGGCATTCTGGTGCGAAGCGCTTCCATGCACGATATGGCATTTTCCAAAAACCTTCTGGCAGTGGCCAGGGCGGGAGCGGGGGTGAACAATATTCCCCTGGACAAATGCGCGGAGCAGGGCATTGTGGTGTTCAACACGCCCGGGGCAAACGCCAACGGCGTAAAGGAACTGGTGATTGCGGGCATGCTCCTGGCGGCCCGGGACGTGGTGGGAGGCATTGAATGGGTCAGGGCCTCCAGGGAAAACGCCGATATTGCCAAGGCTGCGGAGAAGGAGAAGAAGAATTTTGCAGGCACCGAGATCAGGGGAAAGAAGCTGGGCGTCATCGGACTGGGCGCCATCGGCGTAAAGGTGGCCAACGCGGCGGTGGCCCTTGACATGGAAGTGTACGGATATGACCCGTATCTTTCCGTCAGCGCTGCCTGGAGCCTGAGCCGCGCCGTGAGGCATGTGACCAATGTGGATGATATCTATGAGCAGTGTGATTACATTACCATTCATGTGCCGCTGCTGGATGCCACAAGAGGCATGCTGAACAAAGAGGCCATTTCCAAAATGAAGGATGGCGTGATCCTGCTGAACTTTGCGAGAGACCTGCTGGCAAACGAGGAAGATGTGCTGGAAGGTCTGGGGAGCGGTAAAATTGCCCGCTATGTATCCGATTTTCCCAATCCCACCACTGCGGGGCAGAAAGGATGTATCGTGATTCCGCACCTGGGAGCCAGCACGGAGGAGTCCGAGGACAATTGTGCCGTGATGGCAGTGGAAGAGATGAAGGATTACCTGGAGCATGGCAATATCAGAAACAGCGTGAACTATCCTTCCTGTGACATGGGCGTCTGCACCAATGCGGGACGTGTGGCGATTTTCCACAAAAACATTGCCAATATGATCACGAAATTTACCGCGGAATTCGGAGAAAAAGGAATCAACATCAGCAACATGACCAACAAATCCCGGGGAGAAGTGGCCTACACCATGATGGACGTGGAGGAGAAACCCACCCAGGAAATCATTTGCGCGCTGGAAAATATCAAGGGCGTGTTCCGGGCAAGAATCGTAAACGGGTAGGATGCCGGAGGGGATTTTCTTATGGTGCCGAAGCCCTGCCCTTTGGCATGTTTTTAAGGAAAAAACGGCACCGGAATAAGGTGCCGCAAGTTAAGAGAAAAGGGAGAGGAAAATGCAGAATCAGTTTTCCAGAACGGAACTGCTCCTGGGAAAAGAGGCTCTTGGGAAACTGGGGCGGAGCCGTGTGGCCGTGTTCGGAATCGGCGGCGTGGGCGGCTATGTGTGCGAGGCGCTGGTCAGAAGCGGTGTGGGAGCCTTTGACCTGGTGGATGACGACAGGGTGTGCCTATCCAATCTGAACCGCCAGATCATTGCCACCAGGAAGACACTGGGCATGTATAAAGTGGATGTGATGCGGGACCGGATTCTGGAGATCAGCCCGGATGCGGACGTGAGGGTGTATCCCTGCTTTTTCCTGCCGGAAAACGCGGATTCCTTTCCCTTTGAAGAGTATGACTATGTGGTGGATGCGGTGGACACGGTGACTGCAAAGCTGGAACTGGTCATGAAGGCGCGGGAAAAAAATGTCCCCATAATCAGCAGCATGGGGGCGGGAAATAAACTGGATGGCAGTATGTTCCGTGTGGCAGACATTTATGAGACAAAAGTATGTCCCCTGGCCAGGGTCATGAGACGGGAGCTGAAAAAAAGGGGTGTGGAGAGCCTGAAGGTGGTGTATTCGGAAGAGGAGCCTCTGTGCCCCGGGGAAACAGAGGGGGAGAGGCGGCCCCTGCCCGGCAGCGTGGCCTTTGTACCATCCGTGGCAGGCCTGATTCTTGCGGGCCAGGTGGTAAAAGATCTGATATCCGGACTTCCGTGCAGGTGACTGCCGCGCCTGCATGAAAGTCCCCGTGCCAGTTAACGGTAAATGGATTCTACGATTTCTCCGGCCATTTTCGGCTTATTCATGGTATACAGATGAATATTGTTCACACCGTTTTCCTGCAGGTCCCGGATCTGGCGGATACAGTAATCAATGCCGGCCCTGCGCATGTCTTCCCTGCTGTCGCCGTATCTGGCGATGAGATCCGACAGGGGCTTGGGCACGCTGGAGCCGGAAAGGCTTATGGTGGTACCCAGCTGTTTCGCGGTGGTGACGGGCATGATGCCAGCGCAGACAGGGACGGTGATGCCTTTTTTATCCGCTTTTTCCAGGAAAGAATAATAAAAATCATTGTCAAAAAATAGCTGGCTGATGAAAAATTCCGCCCCGGCTTCCTGCTTTTTCAGCAGATGATTTAAATCCGATTCCATGCTGAAACATTCATAATGTTTTTCCGGATAGCATGCGCCGACCAGCTGCAGCGGGGTATGCTCCTTCAAAAACTGCATCATGTCACTGGCGTAGGCAAAATCCCGGGAAAGATACTGCTCGTCGCTCATATCCCTGGGACGGTCCCCCCGCAGCGCCAGCACATAATTTACATTGTTCCGGGTCAGGGCGCCGGAAACCGCCAGAAGGTCTTCCTTTTTGCTGCCCACGCAGGTCATATGGGCCACGGCGTCAATTTCCAGAGTGTTCTGTATGTAAGAGGCGATCTCCACGGTTTTTCCGGATCTGCTGCCGCCGGCGCCGTAGGTGACACTGATAAAATCGGGCTCCAGCTTTGCAAGGGCGTTCAGGACATCAAAAGCGGCCCTGAATTCACCCTCTTTTTTGGGGGGAAATACCTCGAAGGAGAGCGTGCGTTTCTGCTCAAACATATCCTGCAACATGACAAAATCACCTTATTTCCTTAGTTTAGTCTTGATTTTGGAACGATAATATCGTAACATAAAAAGGAATGAATTTCAAGGGAAAGGTGTGTTACGCCCACTCATGCCGCCGGGAGTTGTCCTCGGTGTTTTTGTGTGACAAACGGGGAGGGCTGTGCGGTTTCCGGGCAGCAGACTGCCAGTGACAAAGTGAGCAGTGACAAAGGGGTGCAGAGAGCATGGAAATGCAGGGATTTCAGGGAACCGGGGAATATGTGGCCAGCCAGGAGCTCATGGCCAGTGTGAATATTGCGATTGCGCTTAAGAAGCCGCTTCTGATCAAGGGGGAGCCGGGCACCGGCAAGACCATGCTGGCAGAGGCCGTGGCGAAGGCGCTTGGCAAGCGGCTGATTATCTGGAACATCAAGTCTACCACGAAGGCCCAGGAAGGCCTGTATGTGTATGATACCATACAGCGTCTTTACGACGGACAGTTCGGGGAGGAAGGGGTCAATGATATCGCCCGCTATATTAAGCTGGGAAAACTGGGCGAGGCTTTTGACAGTGAGGAACAGGTGGTGCTTCTGATCGACGAGATTGACAAGGCAGACCTGGAATTTCCGAATGACCTGCTGTGGGAGCTGGACCAGATGGAGTTTTACATCAATGAGACCAAACGGACGGTGAAAGCAAAGCACCGCCCCATTGTGATTATCACGTCCAACGCGGAGAAGGAACTGCCGGACGCTTTTCTCAGGCGCTGTATTTTTCATTATATTGATTTCCCGGACAGGGAACTTATGGAAGAGATCGTGAGGGTACACTTCCCGGAGGTGGAGGAAAACCTGCTGAAAAATGCCATGGAAGTTTTCTACAATATCAGGGCCATCCGGGATATCCGCAAAAAACCCAGCACATCGGAGCTGATTGACTGGGTCAATGCCCTGCAGATTGGGGGCATTCCCGCGGACACCATCCGCAGGGCGCTGCCTTTTGTGGGTGTGGTGGTGAAAAAGGACGAAGATCTGCAGCTGGTGAGGCAGGAGCCCAATCTGTGAAAAGGCTCTGGGCAACGCAGCCCGTACCCTCGGTAAATGCATGGGCATGATTCCGGAGGCGGGAGAGAAAGGGAGCAGATATGTTCATTAAATTTTTTGAGACATTGCGGGAAAAGGGGCTGAGAGTGACCCTGGGCGAGTGGCTGACCCTGCAGGAGGCGCTGGACAAAGGGCTGTGCGGGAGTTCACTGACCGGGTTTTACCATACGGCCCGGATGATTCTGGTGAAGAGTGAGACGGATTTCGATAAATATGACATGGCTTTTGACGAGTGTTTCCGGGCGGCACAGCGGGATACGGAAGTGGGAAAGGAGATGCTGCGCTGGCTGGACAAGTCCGATATGATGGAGCTGGCCCACGAGGAGGCCAGAAATCATATGAACCAGATGGAGGATCTTCAGATCGATAAGGAAGATGTGGAAGAAAAGTTCCGGCAGCGCCTGAAAGACCAGGACAGCGAGCACAATGGCGGAAGTTTCTGGATCGGCACCATGGGGAAAACTTCCTTCGGAAATACAGGAGGAAATGTGGGCGGTGTGCGTGTGGGCGGCAAAACCGGCTACCAGTCTGCCTTTGCGGTAGTGGGCGCCAGAAAGTACCGGGATTTCAGGGACGACAGAGTGCTGGACAACAGACAGTTCCAGATGGCATTTAGGAAGCTGCGGCAGTTTTCCAGCAGGCTGGACATTCCGGAGACGGAGCTGGATATCGACGGCACGGTGGACAAGACCTGCAACAATGGCGGCTGTCTGCAGATCGTCATGCAGAAGCCCCGGAAAAATGCGGTGAAACTGCTTCTTCTGATGGATTCCGGCGGCACCATGATTCCGTTCAGCCATTTGCTGAATGATCTGTTTCAGGCGGTGCACAAATCCAACCACTATAAAGATGTAAAAACCTATTATTTCCACAATTGTATTTACAGCAAAATGTATAAGACGCCGGAGTGTGAAAACGGTGACTGGATTGACACGGAATGGATGTTCCGGAATGTGGACAGTGATTACAAGGTGATCATTGTGGGGGATGCGGCCATGGCGCCGGAGGAACTGTATTCCGACACGGGAAATTACAGAGGCCCCAACGGCGGGCTTTCCGGCTATGAGTGGCTGCAGCTTCTGAAGAAAAAGTATAAGAAAATTGTATGGCTGAATCCCAAGATGGCGCCGGGCCGGGCTCCCTGGAGGGAGGCAGAGACGGCGGTGAAGGAACTGTTTCCCATGTACAAGCTCACCGTGGATGGCCTGAACCAGGCCATGGTGAAACTTATGGCGAACCGGTGAGAAGGGAAAATGGGGCAGGCAACCGCCGCCCGGCTGCGGAAGCGCGCCGGGGACCAGAGGGACTTCTGCCGGTGCGGAAACGTCCATCAAATAACGGATAAATAATACGGGAAAGGTGTGGAAGACAGTAATGACAGTATTTGAAGAATTAAAGGCCAGAGGCCTTCTGGCACAGCTCACGGACGAGGAGGAGATCAGGGAACTGATCAACCAGGGAAAGGCTACTTTTTATATCGGCTTTGACCCCACGGCAGACAGCCTTCATGTGGGACATTTCATGGCCCTCTGTCTGATGAAGCGGCTGCAGATGGCAGGAAATAAACCCATTGCCCTGATCGGTGGAGGCACGGGCATGATCGGGGATCCTTCGGGGAGAAGCGATCTGCGCACCATGATGACCAAAGAGACCATCCAGCATAACTGTGAATGTTTTAAAAAGCAGATGAGCCGTTTTATCGAGTTCGGCGAAGACAAGGCCCTGATGGTAAACAATGCGGACTGGCTGCTGGATTTGAATTATATTGAATTTATCCGGGATATCGGGGTGCATTTTTCCGTGAACAGGATGCTGACGGCAGAATGTTATAAACAGCGTATGGAAAAGGGCTTAAGTTTTCTGGAATTCAACTATATGATCATGCAGAGCTACGATTTCCTGAAGCTCTATGAAAATTACGGGTGTAATATGCAGTTCGGCGGGGACGACCAATGGAGCAACATGCTGGGGGGCACGGAACTGATCCGGCGGAAACTGGGCAAGGATGCATATGCCATGACTATCACGCTTCTCCTGAATTCCGAGGGAAAGAAGATGGGAAAGACACAGAAAGGCGCGGTGTGGCTTGACCCCAATAAGACCTCTCCCTTTGAGTTTTACCAGTACTGGAGGAATGTGGCGGATGCGGACGTGCTGAAGTGCATGAGGATGCTGACGTTCCTTCCCATAGAGCAGATCGACGAGATGGATAAGTGGGAAGGCAGCCAGCTGAACCGGGCCAAGGAAATTCTTGCCTTTGAGCTGACCAAGCTGGTGCACGGGGAGGAGGAAGCACAGAAAGCCCAGGAAAGCGCCAGAAGCCTTTTCTCAGGCCAGGGAGAGGCGGCAGAAATGCCCACCTGCCAGCTGGAGGAAAGCGATTTCCAGGATGGCGCCATTGATATTCTGGCCGTGCTGGTGAAGTCGGGCCTTACGGCATCCCGCTCCGAGGCCAGGCGCGCGGTGGAACAGGGCGGTGTCACGGTAGAAGGGGAAAAAGTAGGCGATATTAAGACAACTTACCGGCCGGAGCAGTTTGCCGGGGACGGGATTGTGGTCAGACGCGGCAAGAAAAATTATAAAAGAGTGAAAATAAAATAAATGCCGAAGACAGCCGGATAGGGGCGACTTGTAAAACAGGCGCTTCTATCCTTTTTTTGCACCGGGGGAGAGGCAGGGTTTTTTGGAAAGAAGAATTGAATCAGTTCAGACAGAATACTGAACTGTCAGGGGGAATCTGTCTATTTTTGTCTAATTTTACCATTTTTTGTTGAACTTTTTCTTGTTTTATGGTAAAATGTCCTTATTCTGAAAAAGGAAGTGGCCGAATGGCCATGATACCATGATTGGTTTTTAATCATGGTAAAATGTCACAGTAACAATTCTGGCTTTGAATGTGGCCAGGCCGGAATAGGAAAAAATCTTATGGAGGGAAAAAAATGTTTCAATTTTTGAGTTCTATCACGTCTGCTGTGGCGTCGGGCGTCTGGTCGGTAATCAGCGCGCTTCTGATTCTGGTGGTTGCCTTTGTGGTTGCCTCCCTGGTAAAATCCCTGGTGCTGAAGCTGCTGGGCAAGGGGAAAATAGGACAGGTGCTGGATAAACTGGATTCCACGGACAGCACCGGGGCAAAAGCCGGAAGTACCCGGGAGTTTATTGCAAAACTGGCACATCTTCTGGTGTTCCTGCTCTTTGTTCCCGGAATTTTCAATGCGCTGGGAATGCGCGAGGTGTCCACGCCCATCACGAATCTTCTGAATACCGTCTGGGGTTATGTGCCGAATATTGTGGCGGCGGTGATTGTGCTGGCAATAGGCTTTTTCATTGCCAGAATGGCGCGTCAGCTTCTGGTGCCCTTGTTTGACAAGCTGAGCATCAATAAGCTTCAGGAAAAGGCCGGTATCGAAGTGACCGGCACGGCAAAGCTTTCCGGCACGCTGGCGTATATTGTGTATGTCCTGATTCTGATTCCCATGATTGTAATGGCCCTGGATGTGCTGAACATCAGCGCGATTTCCGATCCGGCGGTACATATGCTGAACCTGATCTTTGGCTTTATCCCCAATATTTTTGTGGGGCTGGTGATCATAATCATCGGCTGTATCACCGGCAGGTTTGTGGGGCATATTGTGACCTGCATGATTGCCTCTGCCGGACTGGACGCAAAGGTTTCCAGCCTGATAGACGAAAAATATAAATTCAGCCTGTCCGGATTTACGGGTACCGCAATCAATGCCGTGGTGGTGATTTTCTTTGTGGTAGAGGGTGTGAATGTGCTGAAACTGCAGGTGCTGACCAATATCGGAACCGCTGTTATCGGGTATATGCCGGCAGTGCTGAGCGCGGTGCTGATTCTGGCCATCTGCTTTATCCTGGGCTCGGCTGTGGAGAAAGCCCTGCATAAGAACGGTCTTTCCGGTTACGGCCTGTTGGCGAAATGTGTCATTTTTACAGTGGGAATCTTCATGGTTTTAAGCCAGCTGGGCATTGCTGCCGAACTGGTGAATACCACATTTAAGCTGGCCGTGGCAGCCCTGGCCATTGCGTTTGCCATAGCATTTGGCTGCGGAGGGAAGGACTTCGCGTTCCGTACCCTGAAAAAGCTGGAAGACAATATGGGGAAGAAAGACAGTAAAGAAGAAAAATAATAAAAAATAATAAAAACAAGGCAGATGCCGGATAAAAGGCTTTGCCATAGGTATGCTTTGGAGGCCTCCCACATATACATGTAACAGTATATGCGGGAGGTTTTTCTATGCAAAGTGATACTATAAACACCTATGATCTATACAATGACATTAAAAACCGCACGGGGGGAGAGATATACATAGGAGTGCTGGGACCGGTGCGTACCGGTAAATCCACCTTTATCAAAAGATTTATGGAGGAGATGGTGCTGCCGTTCATGGAGGATGAACATGCGAGGACCAGGGCCCAGGATGAACTGCCCCAGAGTGCAGGGGGTAAAACCATCACCACCACGGAGCCGAAATTTATTCCCAATGAAGCTGCCAGCGTGATGCTGAACGGGGATATTCCGGTTTCCGTCAGGCTGATTGACTGTGTGGGATACATGGTTGAGGGGGCAGCGGGGCATATGGAGGAAGACATGGAGCGTATGGTAAAGACGCCGTGGTTTGATTATGAAATTCCCTTTACCCAGGCTGCCGAAATCGGGACGGACAAAGTCATGAACGACCATTCTACCATCGGGCTTGTGATTACCACGGATGGAAGTTTCGGCGAGATTCCCCGGGGAAATTACCTGGAGGCAGAGGAAAAGACAATTCTGGCCCTGAAGAAACTGCGCAAACCTTTCCTGGTGCTGGTGAACAGTCAGAAGCCCTATTCGGAGGATGCCAAACGTGTGGCGCAGGAGATCACGGAAAAGTACGGGGTGGCGGCACTGACTGTCAACTGCGAGCAGCTGAAAAAAGAAGACATTCACATGGTGCTGGAAAATGTTCTCTATGAATTTCCCATTTCCTCCATGGAGTTTTACATGCCCAAATGGGTGGAGATGCTTCCCTGGGATAACCGTATGAAACAGGATATTGTTGCGAAAGTCAAGGGCCTGATGCAGGACTATGGTGCCATACGGGATGTGCTGAAAAAACCGGTGGAACTGTCCGGCGAATACATAAAACGCAGCAAGATGGATACGGTGCGCCTTTCCGACGGCGCCATCCGCATTACCCTGGATGTGGAGGAGACCTATTATTACGAGATGCTCACGGAGATGGTAGGGGAAACCATCGCGGATGAATATCAGCTGATCAGCAAGCTGAAAAGTTTTGCGGCCATGAAACATGAGTATGCGAAAGTGCTGGACGCGGTGAACATGGTGCGGATCAAGGGATACGGGGTGGTGACGCCGGATAAGGATGAGATCGGGCTGGAGAAGCCGGAGCTGATCAAACACGGCAACAAGTTCGGGGTGAAAATCAAGGCTTCCAGCCCTTCCATACATATGATACGGGCCAATATAGAGACGGAGATCGCGCCCATTGTGGGCACCCAGGAGCAGGCCAGCGACCTGATCAGTTTTATCAATCAGGCGGATATGGAAAAAGGAATCTGGGATACCAATATTTTCGGAAAAACCATAGAGCAGCTGGTAAATGACGGAATTACGGCCAAAGTGGCGGTTATCGGGGAAGAAAGCCAGCTGAAACTTCAGGATACCATGCAAAAGATTGTAAATGACAGCAACGGCGGCATGGTGTGCATTATTATTTAAATTTCAAAACACGCTCCAAAGCGGCAGAACAGAAGCAGAGAATGATTTCTGGCTGGCGGGACGGCTTTTGCAGGCAGAATTTGGGTTTTCACGGCAAAAAAGCGGATAAAGCCACCGGGTTGGCCGCATAGTAGGGAAATGCGTATCCATACACGGTCAGCAACAGCATGCCGGTGATAAGCAGGCAGCACAAAAGGGCTATACAGGAGCAGGCGTCCTGCAAGGTTTTTTCCGGACATTTCCGGAGGAGCAGGCGCAGCAGTTTTTCCAGCCCCCGGACCGTATAATAGCACAAGGGCAGCAGGGCCGGCAGGAGGTAGCGGCCCTGGGGCTGGAAATCCGTGGAATAAGAATACACCAGACTCAGGCAGAGAGGCATAACCATGCAGAATACCATGTTAATATGATAAAAAATGCGGAGACCGTCCCGGTTTTTCCCGGCAGAAGGGACACTGGTCCGTGAGCGCCGGCCCAGGAAAAGGCAGGATGCCGTTCCCAGAAAGAACAATGTTTTGTAAAAACGGTAAACCCAGACGGAAGTCACAATGGACATGGGGCCGAAAATACCGATGAAGCTCAGGATGGACAGATTGATAAAATCTGATTTCCGCAGCATGTCCCAGAGAGAATATCCCTGTTTCTTCCAGGTGAGACAAAGTTCCGGATCGTATTCCGGGGCAGAGTAGAGCGCGGCACAGTGATTTCTGGTCTGAAGTCCCAGAAAATCCCCTTCGTAGAGTATGGCGCTCCGGATAAACCACCAGGCAATGCCCGCCAGTACGATAAGTGAAATAAAAACACCTTTTTTCATAAAATTTTTCACATCAAAGCGTATGTTCCGGCCGGAACCTGTCAAATGAAACGCCGTAAACAGCAGGATACAGCTGAGTATATAGCCATAGGCATTATAATAGGAGAGGGCACAGAGGATAATGCCGGTGGACATAATGAGGGAGGAAGTGCGGGAAAAACCGCTTTCCAGGCCCAGGGTGAGCCCGTACAGCATGAGGGCGATGGACAGCATACAGCAGGAATCCGTGTTCACATAGGTGTGCAGGAAAATGCCCTGGGGCAGGAAGGTGGCCAGAAACGCGAAGACCCAGCGTGCCCGCCGGTCCCGGAACCATTTCCCGGAGAGCAGCAGCACAACCCATGCCATGGCCAGTCCCAGGACCAGGTTTACGGCACGTGCGGTATAGAGCATTGCAGTTGGGGAATCTGTAAACAGCCCTGCGAACCGCATGGCATATCCCTGGAGCATATATGGCAGAATGGGCTGGAAGGCATAGGAAAAGCCATAGCCAGGGATTCGGACAGCTTCTTCATAGCCGTTGGGCAGATTTCCGGTTTCCGCGATATAACGGGGAATCAGGTAGCGGTTGTATTCATCAGGGGGATTGCCGAAAGGCTGCATGACCAGAAGGGAAATCCCCACAGCCAGATACAGCCCGAAATAACATATAGTGATAAAAACATGGAATTTACAATATTTTTTCATATGGAAAACCTTCATCTTTCTATTCCCGCGGGCAATGAGGAAAATAGCCATGCCTGCATGGATATTAAAGCCAATTAATATTGGCTTGCCAATGATAATTGGCGTGCGAATATTTAATTGGCATGCGAATATTTAACTCCCTTTTCGGAAAAGTGTTCCCAGTGCTAATCTGGGAAAATTTGTTTAATATTTATAAGTTTTTATATTGCTTAGGCAATTTGAGTAACTGCTTTTGATTTTTTGTTTATTGATACTACCCCTATTTTTTACTTTGGTAATATCCGAAACATATTATAGTCCAAATTCCTGGGATAACTGCGTATCCTGCACTCACTTGGCCATGATTTGCAATAACAAATCCACCACCTGCAAATGTAAAAAACAGGAAAATAATTCCCAAAATCAGTGCTGATTTTTTTATCACTCCTATATTCTCTATAAGAACAGCCTTTATTATCAGGCAAACTGTCAGTAAAACGAGCGTAAATAATCCTTGTATTAGAATGCCAGTATACCAAGGAGCAGACTGCATAACATATAAATTCGGATATTTTTTAAAATGCCAGTATTTATATAATACTGAGCCAATAAAAACGCCTGTCAGGGAACCCATAATAATATTTAGTATTCGATGTATCTTTTTTTTCACAGCCAACCTCCCCGTATAATACATTTTATATTATATAATAATCAACTGCATATTTACAGGTTCATTTTTAGTGGGTACACAATTCCGAAAAGGGCTATATTTAATTGGCATGCGAATTTTTTATTTAGCATGCGAATTTTTTATTTAGCATGCGAATTTTTTATTTAGCATGCGAATGCCACAAGGGTCAAATACCAAAGTGTCCTTTGGACGCTTTCTGCTCTGCAGCGTTACAAGTTTGATACCCCGTTGTCTGCAGCGGAGTATTTAATTCATGACAATGGAAAACCCGTAAAGTGCGGGCGTCTGCTGTCTCCGGCACAAAGCTGTCCGGAACATTTCGGAACCAGTTCATAGTAACATATTCCCAATTAGAAAGAAAGTCATTCCATAGAAATATTCCCTAAGTGTTTCTTAATTTTTGCCGGAACCCTTGAAATGAATCCGGAAAAGGATTAGAGTAAGGAGGGAGAGGAGGACTTGGGGTAAATGAACATACTGGTGATGATGCTGCTGGTTCCGGCTGTTATGCTGGTGCTTTATTTTTTGATGATTATGCCCCGGGTGAGGTATAAGCCGGATACGACGCCGTTTACGAAATGGCTGTACGCCCATAGGGGACTTCATAATGAAAAGGAAAATATACCGGAAAATTCCCTGGAGGCTTTCCGGCGTGCGGTGGAGGCAGGATTTGGCATTGAACTGGATATCCGGATGTCCCGGGACGGTGTGCCGGTGGTATTTCATGATGAGGCCCTGATGAGGATGTGCGGGAAGGAAGGACGAATCTGCGATTATGATTATGCGGAATTGCAATGTTTTCCCCTGGGCCGCTCCGGGGAACGGATTCCCGGGTTTGAAGAAGTGCTGGAACTGGTGGCCGGCCGGGTTCCGCTGATTGTGGAGCTGAAGGCAGACAGGGCGGACATGGCTGTCTGCAGGGAGGCAGACAGGCTGCTTTCCCGGTATGAAGGGCTGTATTGTATCGAATCCTTTAACCCGCTGGCGGTACTGTGGTATCGGCTGCACAGGAGTGAAGTGGTCAGGGGACAATTGTCAGACGCATTCTGGAAGGAAGGGGAATATGTGGGAACTATTTCCTTCCTGCTGCAAAATTTATTATTCAACTGGCTGGGAAAGCCTGATTTTATCGCCTATAACTGCAAATATCCCAAAATGCTTTCCAAGTGGCTCTGCCGGAGGCTGTACCATATCAAGACGGCGGCCTGGACCATAAAGAGCAGGGAGCAGCTCAGGGAGGCCAGAAAGCATTTTGATATTTTTATTTTTGACGGCTTCGTGCCCAAAGGCGAAGGGGGCTGACCGGACTGTTTAAGTCCCGGAGACTGCCCTGCAACAGATGTAAACGCTTACAATTCGGTCTGCGTTGTTCAAGATGTCATTTATCGATGGAAGATAATGGACAGGTTGCACGAAATTCTCTGATCTGACAAAAATTACTGTGATATGTCTTGATATTCTTTTGGCAAATTGTTACAATAATAGAATAATAATAAAGGGTTCGGCTTTTTGTCAGTAAAGGGCCGGACTGTCTTTGGTTATTTAAATCTTTGTTGAAAGGGAGAGAAAAAGATGAAAAAATGGGTGTACTTGTTTACGGAGGGCAACGCAGACATGCGTGAGCTTCTCGGCGGCAAGGGTGCAAACCTGGCAGAGATGACCGGACTCGGACTTCCTGTGCCGCAGGGCTTTACGATTACGACGGAGGCCTGTACGCAGTATTACGAGGACGGAAGAGAGATTAACGATGAAATCCAAGCGCAGATTAATGAGTACATCGTTAAGATGGAAGAGATCACCGGCAAGAAATTCGGTGATAAGGAAAATCCCCTGCTTGTATCTGTTCGTTCCGGTGCGAGAGCGTCCATGCCTGGTATGATGGACACGATTTTGAATCTGGGCCTGAACGAGGATGTGGTAAATGTAATTGCGGAAAAATCAGGAAATCCCCGCTGGGCATGGGACTGCTACAGAAGATTTATCCAGATGTATTCCGATGTGGTTATGGAAGTGGGCAAGAAATACTTTGAGCAGCTGATCGATGCCATGAAGGAAAGAAAGGGCGTGAAGCAGGATGTTGAGCTGAATGCGGATGACCTGAAAGAGCTGGCAGGACAGTTCAAGGCAGAGTACAAGGCCAAGATCGGCAGCGATTTCCCGGATGAACCCAAGGAGCAGCTGATGGGTGCCATCAAGGCCGTGTTCCGTTCCTGGGACAACCCCCGTGCCAACGTATACCGCCGCGACAACGATATTCCTTATTCCTGGGGTACTGCCGTAAACGTACAGTCCATGGCTTTCGGCAACATGGGCGATGACTGCGGTACCGGCGTTGCGTTCACCCGCGATCCCGCCACTGGCTCAAAGGGTCTTTTCGGTGAATTCCTTACAAACGCCCAGGGCGAGGACGTGGTAGCAGGTGTCCGTACACCCATGAAGATTTCCGAGAT
Organism: uncultured Acetatifactor sp.; assembly: GCA_910577185.1. Lineage (GTDB taxonomy): Bacteria > Bacillota > Clostridia > Lachnospirales > Lachnospiraceae > Acetatifactor. Next base: position 5,751 of record CAJTLR010000032.1, on the reverse strand, counting down.
GGCCAACAAGTTCCCCGAGGCTTTCGAGCAGTTTAATGGTGTGTGCCACAAACTGGAGGCTCACTACAGAGATATGCAGGATATGGAGTTTACCGTGGAGCATGGCAAGCTGTATATGCTGCAGACCAGAAACGGCAAGAGAACCGCACAGGCTGCACTGAAGATTGCCTGCGACCTGGTAGATGAAGGAATGCGCACAGAGCAGGAAGCAGTGGCAATGATTGATCCCCGTAACCTGGACACACTGCTTCATCCCCAGTTTGACGCTGCCGCACTGAAGGCTGCAACACCTGCAGGCAAGGGACTTGGCGCATCACCGGGAGCTGCCTGCGGTAAAGTGGTGTTCAGCGCGGAAGATGCTGAAAGCTGGGCTGCAAGGGGCGAGAAGGTGGTACTGGTCCGTCTGGAGACATCTCCTGAAGATATTACAGGTATGAAGGCTGCCCAGGGTATCCTGACCGTCCGCGGCGGAATGACTTCCCATGCGGCAGTGGTTGCCCGCGGAATGGGAACCTGCTGTGTATCCGGCTGCGGCGACATCGCCATGGATGAGGAAAACAAGAAATTCACACTGGCAGGCAAGGAGTACCATGAGGGAGATTATATCTCCATTGACGGAACCACAGGCAACATCTATGACGGCAGAATTCCCACCGTGGATGCCACCATCGCCGGTGAATTTGGCAGAGTTATGGCATGGGCCGACAAATACAGAACTTTGAAAGTAAGAACAAATGCAGACACGCCTGCGGACGCAAGAAAGGCAAGAGAACTTGGCGCCGAGGGTATCGGCCTTTGCCGTACCGAGCATATGTTCTTTGAAGAGAGCAGAATTGCTGCTTTCCGTGAGATGATCTGTTCCGATACCGTGGAAGAGAGAGAAGCTGCCCTGGAGAAGATTCTTCCTTACCAGCAGGGTGACTTTGAGAAGATTTATGAGGCGCTGGAGGGATATCCGGTTACCATCCGCTTCCTTGATCCGCCTCTTCATGAGTTTGTTCCCACCGAGGAGGCAGACATTGAGAAGCTGGCAAACGCACAGGGCAGGACGGTTGAGGAGATCAAGAATTATATCGCGGGCCTGCATGAATTCAATCCCATGATGGGACACAGGGGATGCCGTCTGGCAGTGACCTATCCCGAAATCGCCAGAATGCAGACAAGGGCTGTCATCCGTGCGGCAATCAATGTACAGAAGGCTCATTCCGAATGGAAGATGAAGCCCGAAATCATGATTCCCCTGATCTGTGACGTGAAGGAACTGAAATATGTGAAGAAGATCGTGGTGGAGACTGCAGATGCGGAAATCGCTGCTTCCGGAATTGAACTGGAATACGAAGTCGGTACCATGATTGAGATTCCCAGGGCTGCACTTACGGCTGACGAAATTGCAACAGAGGCTGATTTCTTCTGCTTCGGTACCAATGACCTGACCCAGATGACATTTGGCTTCTCACGTGATGACGCAGGCAAGTTCCTGACCTCTTACTATGACACCAAGATTCTGGAGAATGATCCTTTTGCAAAATTGGATCAGAACGGTGTCGGCAAGCTGATGGAAATGTCCATTAAACTGGGCAAGCCCGTTAATCCCCAGATGCATGTGGGTATCTGCGGCGAGCACGGCGGAGATCCTTCTTCTGTGGAATTCTGCCACAAGATTGGGCTGGATTATGTTTCCTGCTCACCTTTCCGTGTGCCTATTGCGAGACTGGCAGCAGCACAGGCGGCAATTTCCAATTAATGCCATATGCGCGTAGACAATGAGCCATGCGGGGACTGGCAGAAACAGCCGTTGGGAGCTTGTTCACAAAAGGATGTTTTTGACTGGGCTCATGGGGCGAAGCCCGTGATCGACATGAAGTGAACTGTCGAAGACAGTTTGCGGAATGGAGGGGAGCATGGTGTAGTTAGGTACTCGTTCAGGCGAAAATATTGAAGAATGGCTTAAAATAAATAGAAAGCGTAGCTTTCTATTGGGATTATTGAGGCTTGGTGGGGTTCATCACAGTGGGTGGTGGACCCCATTTTTTTGTGTTTTTATATGCCGCTGATAGAGGAGAGATTGGGGAGAAAATGAACTATCACGCAAAAGTCGGCAGTTTCCGAGATAGTATGGAGTTATGCGTGTTTGTTTGCAAAATTTGTGGTATGTATTATAGTATAGAGCTGATTATGCTATAATATTAAGTATGAAAAAGTTAAGAGAATGGTACAGACTTGAAAAAGTATTTTGAAATATGTTGGGAGAAAAAAATTAGAAGTAATTTGAAGAAGAAAATTTTTAGCCTTTTCTTTTTTACATAGAAAAATGTAATTTTATATAGTAGAAAAAAATGTAATTGATAATAGAAGAGAGCGGGAAAAAAATGTAATATTAAAGATGAAAAAAGTCATTCATACGCATTAATGATATTAACCATTACTGGGATTGTGATAAATTTGAATTATTGGAAGACTTGTTAGAAAAATACGGGAAGGGTATACGAGTACATAAATATTATTATCTTTTTAAAGATTTGAATTGTTATCAAAGAGATGGAATTATGCATGACCATACAGATATTGATCAAGACTATATAATTGGTGCTGAGATGTTCAATAACTATGATACAAGAGATGATTGTAGAAGTATACAACCTATGATAGAGGTGTGTTGATGATATTAAGTGTGAGTAGAAGAACAGATATCCCCAATTATTATTCAGATTGGTTTCTTACTAGAATTAAGGAAGGATTTTTATATGTACGAAATCCTATGAATGTGCATCAAATAAGTAGAATAGACCTTTCACCAGAAGTGGTAGATTGTATTGTGTTTTGGACAAAGAATCCTGCAAATATGATTGAAAAGTTAGAGGATTTACAAAAATATATGTATTATTTTCAATTTACTCTTACAGGGTATGGTAAGGATGTAGAACCAAATCTTCCCAATAAAAGAGAAGAGCTTATTCCAACATTTAAGCGATTGTCTGAAAAAATAGGAAAAGAAAGAGTAATATGGAGATATGATCCCATTTTGATAAGTAAGCGATATACAATAGATTACCACTTAAAGGCTTTTGAGGAAATAGCAAGTAATCTTGAGGATTATACTAAAAAGGTAGTTATCAGATTTATTGATTTGTATTCTAAAACGCAACGAAACACAAAGGAACTTGATATTAAGCAGATGACAAATGAAGAAATGATTGAGTTGGCAAGGGAAATGGCTCAGATTGCTTCAAAGTATAATTTAATAATTGAAACTTGTGCAGAGCAAATAAATCTTAACGAAGTCGGCATTCAACATGGAAGTTGTATAGATAAAAAACTAATTGAGAGATTATTAGGTTGTAAGTTGATTGCTGAAAAGGACAAAAATCAGAGGGAAGAGTGTGGCTGCTTTGAAAGCGTAGAGGTGGGGGCATATAATACTTGCCTTAATGGATGTAAATATTGTTATGCGAATTTAAATAATAGTAAAGTAGAAGAAAATGTAAAATTATATAATCGAGATTCTGCTTTATTATGTGGAAACATTTCTTCTGATGACAGGATTACTGAAAGAAAAGTGAAATCAATGAAAAATAATCAAATTAGTCATTTTATGCCATCGGGTGAAAAATAGAAAATTTTTATGGTAAATTTCTGAGGATGTTTTTGCTTTAGCGGAAACGGTTTTCTGCCGGAGTAATAGAAAGAACACAAGAATCAAATAGAAGGATATGGAGGCTGGATAGTCAATGAGCAATATTGTTATTTTAGTGGGGAGCATGAGAAAAGGCGGCAATACAGACTTGCTTGCGCAGGCATTTGCAGAAGGAGCCCGTGAAAATCATTCTGTGGAGATTGTATCTGTTGCCGATTATAAGGTCAATCCATGTATTGGCTGTAATTCATGTTTTACACGGGAAGGGAATAAGTGCTTTCAAAATGATGATATGGATGGGATATATGAAAAGCTGAAAGTGGCTGATATGGTGGTTGTTGCATCACCGGTATATTTTTATGGCATTAGCGCAGAATTAAAAGCGGTAATTGACAGACTGCATACGCCTATGAGAAATGAGTTTCCAATCAAAAAACTTGCTTTACTTCTGGTTGGGGCGGCAGAACTGCCAGAATTGTTTGATGCAATAAAATTGCAATATCAGCTTGTGCTTAATTTCTTCCATTTGGAAGATGCGGGTATGGTGCTTGTGAGAGGAGTTAAGGATAAAGGGGACATCAAAGGAAATGCAGCACTGAAGGAAGCATACGATCTGGGATTGTACGTTAAATGATGAGACTTGGAATAACTCAAAGATTTGTTAAAGAACAATAAGAAACGGCAGGAGTAAAAGAAGTATGCGATATTATCAGTGTGATAAATACCCAATCGAGTTCGTGTTGTCAAAGAATATTGATAAGCACTTTGGTTCCCATAACCATGTAGGGCATTATATTATATCGGTAGTCATGCAGGGAACGGTGGCAGTTTGCTTGGAGAACAGGGAAGTGGCGTGCCACAGAGAGGATGTGTTTATCGTCCCTCCTTATGCCATGCATTCCGTATGTCTGGGAAGAGATGCGAGTCTGCTGTCCATGTGCATAGGGACTGCCTTTATAAAAGAGACTGATATGGAAACGGCAGGGAGGATTGTTCAGGATTTGTTAAGGGATGCGGCAGCGCAGGACATTTTTGGAAGGGGCAAAGGGAAAAGCTGCTAACTTCCGTGCGGACGGTTTACGGTCTCCGGGATAATGGACACAAAGAGATGGATGCAGACATAAAAATTCTGGCTAATAAAATTATAAGTCACCCGGAACAGGAACTGTCCATAGAAACATTGGCGGCAGATATTTTTGTCAGTAAATATTATCTCATAAGGAAATTTAAAAGCAGTATCGGAATGACTCCGCACCAGTTCTGTATCCAGAACCGTATAAGGAAATCATAGGGACTGCTGGATGAGGAAAGGACGATCAGCAGGATCGCCGCGGAAATGGGATTTTATGATCAGAGCCATTTTGACAAGGCATTCCAGAGGATTGTCGGGATATCCCCATCAGAATATGTTCATTCTAAAAAACAGATAATGCAGGGGATATAGGGCAATTTTTTACAAGACATGGCAGCTTCCGAAGAATATACTTGACATGTAAGGCAGATTACATATTTTATCGGAGGTGCAGAATGAATACATTTGAATTGTTTAACAATGGAAAATTGGTTTTGCCGGAAAAGGAGGCTGGATTTGCGGAGATCGGATGGTCGAAGCATCCGGCTTTTAAGGGTGTCGAACTGAAACACATCATTACGGCAAAGGACACAGACGGGAAGTTCAGCTACCATTTGGTGCGGATTGCTCCGGGGTGCAGTATTGGGAAACATATCCATGAAACGCAGTTGGAAACGCATGAAGTGATAAAGGGCAGAGGAAAGTGTATAAATGCAGGCAGTACCATTCCGTATGAATCCGGTACAATATCTATCATGCAGGCGGGTGTGCCGCATGAAGTCGATGCGGGTTCAGAGGGGTTATATCTGTTTGCCAAGTTTATGCCTGCATTATGTTGAACTGAATAAGCGAATAGTATGTACAAACCGCCGCACTATGGACTTCATCCGCCATATGCGGCGGTCTGCTTTTTTCCCAGGTCGGTGGGGATTTGGTCAATCCCTTGTCGGGCATAGGAGCGCAGGTCTAGCAGTTCCGGGCGGTCGTTGGCTTCCAGATAGCGGTTGGAAGTCGGCTATCATGCCTTTGGAAACAAAAAACTCCC
>CAJTLR010000031.1 GCA_910577185.1 uncultured Acetatifactor sp. | reverse complement strand
ATTCAGTTGTCAATTTTCAGTTAGAATCACATTCATTGAGATTCCGAGAAGTTATCTTCCTGGCATTGGCCATCACGGCAGATAACCGTAATATTGTGGGACTCTGCCCGGACCACACATTGCAGATTCTGAGCCTGGAAAAGCTGAAATGCGTAAAAAGCATCCCCATACCGTCTGCGAAAGAGCCGGTTGGCATAACTTTGCTGCCGGACGGAACCCAGTGTCTGGTCTCTTTTACCGGTCATACCCAGGTCTGGGATCTGATGAACGAACAGCTTCTCGGCACTCTGGAACATGCCTCCGGCGAAACAATTATTTCACCGGATAACCGCCGGTGCATCTGTGCGGATGATTCGCTGAATGTCTGGAACCTGGAGACATATGAAAAAATATGTGATGTGGAAGATGGCTATATCTCTATTTCAGCGGTGGCCATCACACCTGACAGCCGGCAATGTGTCAGTGCTTCAAGCGATGGCCTGGTGCGTATCTGGGACATTCGCCAGGGACGTCTTGCGGGCTTTATGGAAGATCCATGCCCGCACATATATGCATTGACAGTCTCGGAAGATGGCCGCCAGTGCATTGCCGTATCCAAATACGGAATCGTACAGACATGGGACATGGCAACCAGAAAAAAAATAAATTCCAGGAAACTTTGCGACATGTGGTTTCTGTCGGCCGCAGTCACACCGGATGGACGCTGGTGCGCCTGCTCCACCCGCCAGGACAGTCAGGGACAGCAGGAGCATGTTTTATTATGGGATCTCACAAGTGAAAAAGGACCGCATATCCTGCCAGATGTCTCCTATTCCGTCATGGCTCTGTCTGCTGATGGCAAAAGCCTTTTTGTGTCATACAATCACATCCATGAATCGGGATGCCTGCGGAGGATCGATATTTTCTCCGGCAAAGAGACACCGCTTAGCTGGAAACCGGCAGGCCGGCACAGCATGCTGGCAGATGATCAGATCAACGCGATTTCCGTCACACCTGACATGGCCCATATGGTTCTGGGTACATGCAATGATATTGCCATATGGCATAAGGGTGAAAAAACCGCGCAGGTCATTGCGCAGAATGACTGGATCCATTCCACAACGCTTTCTCCGGATGGAAAATACTGTGTCTGCGGAGCCTCCAATACCCTGTACGTCTGGGATATTGACGCCTGCAGGTGTATTTCCGCCCTTGAACTGCTTCCCGGCATAGACTTGCTTGGGGTAAATCTCTCCCGGGCAGAATTTGAACCGGCACATTATGGCGTCACCCTGTCCCAAAACGGTGCGATTATAAGCCCCATAAATAATCCCGGAGGTTCTCAATGACGAGACCTCCGGGATTTTATTTTCCTTTGTTATGATGTTGGGATCAAAAGGTATTTTGACTCTGCCAGTATCATTTGATTAGTTGATGCTCAGACCGGCGCTTGCGTATCCCGCAACGGTGTTGACCAAAGACAGTCCACTGGCTGATGCCGAAAATACCAGCATTAATCTTGTCTGGGCCGTTACCGGAATATTGAGTCCCGTAAGCGAACCGTTCAGCAAGGTTCCCACGGACAAAATTCCGGACAGCGCCGGTGACAGGCTGATCAGTGTTCCCGCAATCGGAGAAAAAACATTGTTTGGCGTTGCGGACTGATAGATCTGCGCATTTACCGTGACAGTGGAACCTACCAGGGAAAGCGCCGCTGTTGTACTGAAAAATGCGCTGAACGCGGTAATGATGCCGGCACGGGAAACCTGGAATGCAAAGTTTGAAAGTGTTCCGCTGGCATTTGTGATGTCAATTGTGGATCCCAGCAGTGTAAGTCCTTGCGCACTGCTGCCAAAACCAACAAAGGCTGGCAGGCCGGCAAGGCCCCCGACAATTGTTGTCAGTGAAACCGGCACTCCTGACGCAAACGGAATAATTGCCCCCGTACCTGCAACACCAGTGGGGCCGGTGGGGCCAGTTGCTCCGGTAGGGCCGGTTGCTCCGGTCGCTCCGTCCGCTCCCGTGGGACCCGTAGGGCCAGTTGCTCCGGTTGCTCCGTCCGCTCCCGTGGGACCCGTAGGGCCGGTTGCTCCGGTTGCTCCGTCCGCTCCCGTAGGGCCGGTTGCTCCGGTCGCTCCGTCAGCTCCCGTGGGACCCGTAGGGCCAGTTGCTCCCGTTGCTCCGTCCGCTCCCGTGGGACCAGTTGCTCCCGTGGGACCCGTTGCTCCGGTAGGGCCAGTTGCTCCTATCGCTCCATCTGCTCCCGTGGGACCCGTTGCTCCTATAGGGCCAGTTGCTCCGTCAGCTCCCGTGGGGCCAGTTGCTCCGGTCGCTCCGTCTGCTCCCGTGGGGCCAGTTGCTCCTGCAGGGCCAGTTGCTCCGGTTGCTCCGTCCGCTCCGGTAGGACCAGTTGCTCCGGTTGCTCCGTCAGCTCCCGTGGGACCGGTTGCTCCTGTAGGGCCAGTTGCTCCCGTCGCTCCGTCCGCTCCCGTGGGACCCGTTGCTCCTATAGGGCCAGTTGCTCCCGTAGGGCCGGTTGCTCCGGTTGCTCCGTCAGCTCCCGTGGGGCCCATAGGTCCTTCATCTCCCGGGCAGCCCTTGGGGCCCTGGACTCCGATGGGACCGGTCACACCCTGAATCCCCTGCGGACCGGTCACACCCTGCGGACCCATAGATCCCGTTGGACCTGTTGGTCCGGCAGGACCCGGGATACCTCTGGGTCCTTGTGGACCGATATCTCCCTGAGGGCCTACAGGACCTGCAGGACCCACCGGACCTGCCGGTCCCTGAGGACCCATGTCTCCTTTCGGCCCTTCACATCCCGGATCCCCTTTCGGGCCCACATCACCGCGGACCCCCTGTATTCCCTGAATCCCCTGCGGTCCTGCATAACCCCTGGGTCCTGCGCAGCCCCTGGGTCCGGTATTTCCGGTAGGACCCACCGGCCCTGTATTTCCCCTGGGCCCCCTTGCACCCGGAATCCCCTGAATCCCTTGTGGCCCCATAGGGCCGGGATCTCCTTTGTCCCCCTTGGGGCCCGGACATCCGGTATCCCCTTTCATCCCCTGAGGACCCATGGGACCCGGATCCCCTTTCGGTCCCGCCGGACCGCGTTCGCAACAAGGGGTATGGCACTGATTCTGACAACAGTTACGTCCATTGTTCTGATTCATCTGAAACACATCCTCCTATGATTTGTATAAAGCCTCTCAAAGAGTGTCTTTTATACAGATAGCTTATGTGCCAGAACGAAAAACGTTACTTTTTGTCGAAAACAATCGCCCAAATGTCTCCCTTGTTCCGCCAGTTAAATTTCAAATACATCCCGGAGAATTTACAGACTGTCAAAATATCTTTTATTATAAAGATATGCCTGGGAATAGGGTTTACAGCTTCCGGCCCTCTCATTGTATTCCTTCGCTTTTTGCCGCTCCCCCATTCTGTCATAGCACACACACAGCTGTAAAAAAGGGACATAGTCATAACAGTCCGGCAGAATAAACCCGTCGGAATGTTCTTTTTTAGGCGTATTCAGTGCCGTCTCATACCAGAAAATGGCATTATGGAAGTTTCCGTGTTCCAGAAAATACTTCCCAATTTCACAACACAGTTCGGCTCTTGGCAGATCGAAACCCAGACTACGTAAAAGCGTGCTCAGCGCAGCCTGTTCCTCCCCCAGCCGGTAATAACAGTCGGCACAGACAGAACATGCTTCTATTTTATTTTCGATCCAGCCCTCTGCCGAGAGCAGGAATTCTTCAAACACAGAAATGGCTTCCCTATATTGCCTGTGATAATATAGTTCCCGTCCATAATAATATTGCTGTCTCGGCTCCAGATACTTTCCAGCCGCAATCATCTTCTGGTATATTTTCAGATTCCGGTCAGGATCCCCCGCCCCCACTTTTTTGTGACAGACCGCGATATCGGAATACACCACCCTGCCATCAGGGGGGATCACTTCATGGACGGCACCTGTCCATCGGTATTTCGCACAATTCCGAATCCATCTTTCCCTGAAATAGGAAAACGAAGGCCGGCCCGCTTCATCAAAAGAAGTATGATATTTCATCATTACAATATCCACATCAGCGGAAAGTGTCTGCTTTAACTGTAAAAATTTATCCCTTTCCGATGCTTCCAGAATATCATCCGCATCCATCCACATACAGTAATCCATTACTGCCCTGGAAAAAGACGCATTTCTGGCATCTGCGAAATCATCCTTCCAGGAATAGGAATACACCTTGTCTGTATAATCAGACACGATTTCCACTGTCCGGTCCGTGGAACCGGTATCTACAATTATGATTTCATCTACCAGGTCTGCCATACTGTCAAGACAGCGCGCAATATGCATTTCCTCATTTTTGACAATCATGCAAAGGCTTATTGTGGCCATATTCTCCCCTCCCTATCTGTAAAGTTTTTCTATTGTCAGATACATGTCTGCCCTGGCGGGACCCGCCGTAGAAAGCCATGAAAAAAACAGCGTGGACCTGACTGGTACTTCCATAATAAAATATCTCCATATCACGGGCATCTGCTTTTGCTTTGACGCTTTTACACATGCTCCGTAACCGGCCTGCTTACAGTTATTAACCACAGGGGTAAACTTTATAAAACCATGCCTTTTTATCACTGCGGATATATAATAACTGATGGCATAATATCCGGGAGCCAGATCCAGAGAGCAATGATTGCAGAGGGATATATTTCCGGATATATCCGGGATCTCCGTTTTAAGGGGGAAACCTGCGCTTTCCGGAATAATCAGATCCTGGCCCGAAAATGTTGCAAAGATGCTGTTTTGCGGATAGCCGGGCGGCCCCGCCGGCCCGCGTACCCCCGGTTCTCCTCTTGGACCCATCGGACCGGTAGCACCCTGGGGACCCTGGGGGCCCGTAACTCCCTGGGGGCCGGTTTCTCCGCGTTCGCCGGGACATCCCGGCGGTCCGGGCTCGCCTCTGGGGCCCATCGGTCCGGTTTCCCCGCGCTCACAAAAAATGCCGGGCGGCCCCGGCATTCTCCCTGATTCCATCATCCCAGCTTCACAATAACAAGAAGGATTATATTCCTCAGGTTCCTCATTACTTTTATACTGGAAATCATCTGAAATGACAGTATTTGTCTCATCTGCACAATCCGGGGAGGGCCGGGCCGTATTCTGATTCCGGTTTCTGTCAGAATTTCTCGTGCCGAACAGATTCGGTGGATTGAATTTCCAGTCTGCATCAAAATTGTTCAATTGAAACCACCTCATTCTTATCAGAACTTGCCTGATAATGCATTTTTATCACTATCAATTATATGCACGAAGTGGCAACTTGATATTTTTCCGTACGCACCGGTTAATCCTGCACACAAAAGGGTAATCTGCAGGATCATCCGGCACCTCAGCCTGGCAGGCTTGTGGCTACGCACAGACCTCCCCAGCCCACCCGGTCATTGGGGTAAACATTTTCCCCCCGCAGGGCCCGGGCTCCGGCCCGCAGATACGCTTTTACTTTCTCCCCGTACAGAAATGGATCATTCCCTCTCACGATCCCCCATTCCATCAGAAGCGCGCAGCTGCCGCTCACCAGGGGCGTGGCAAAGGAAGTGCCGGTAAAAGGGGAATAATTCCCGTAAATGTCCGGCGCCACAATCCCCACCCCCGGGGCCGCCAGGTCCGGTTTGGCAAGGCCTGCCGCCACCACGCCTATGGTACGGTTTGCATCCGCATACCCTCTTCCGGAAAAATCCGCATAAGCCTCATAGGTACTGTCGTAGGCGCCCACGGAAATGACTTTTGCCGCCGTGGATGGAATTGTCAGCGTCACTTCCGGCGTGGAGCGGTAAAACCTTGTTCCGCTGCTGCGCACAGCAGAAGAAGGAAGGTAAAAATAATACCTCCCTGTGACCACTTCCACGGGTTCCAGCCGGATGGTCCACACCCCGCTGTTAATGTAATTCCCTTCCAGGGGCAGCATCTCAAAATAGATTTCTTCCGCCACCGCATAAGGGGCAGGTTCCCCGAAGTACACCAGAATATTTGTCTGCTCCATCTGCAGTGTATATTTTCCCCCATTGACCAGTTCCGGCAGCTGTGTTTCCTGGCCTCCGGGAGAACGGAGAAAAATACGGTAGGTATCACAATAATTTTTCCACAGCTGGACATTCAGCGTGCGCTCATATTCCGCCACAGCCAACTCTGCCGACACCGGATGCGCCACATAAATTTCGGAGCGGCTGGCCACGGTTCCCGTACCTGCATTTTTCCCTTCCAGAAGACTGCCCGCCAGATGTCCCCCGCTGTTTCCCTCATTGCCGCTGCCCACGCATATGACAGTGCGCCCTATTTCCGCGGCATTGTCCAGGAAACGTTCCAGCAGCGAGCTGCCGTCATGGGCACCGTAGGTATTTCCGAAGCTTAAATTGATCACCACGGGCATCTGCAGTTCCATGGCTTTCCGGATGCTGTAGGTAATGCTCCGCATGACCTCCGTTGTCCTGGGAAAAGAATTCACATCCGGCAGCCCCAGCTTCACCACCAGCAGATCCGCTCCCGTGGCCACACCGTCGTATGAGGAGGAATGTCCCGCCGCAATCCCCGCCACGGCCGTTCCGTGGCCGCTGGTGTCCACGCTGGGCAATAGGGCTGACTGCTGCTGCGCATCCGATGCGCCCAGCGCCCGGTTGATCTGTTCCGCATCGAATTCCACGCCCATGCCGAATCCTTCCGGCGGACGGCGGGTCATGCTCTCCCGGGTGAGATCCCTTTCTTCCTCCCCACCGGCTCCCGGTTCCCCGTTTCCTTCCGTGGGCATCAGGGTCTGGTCCCACAGATAGCGGATTCTGGTGGTGCCGTCCTTTTTCCGGAATTCCGGCAGCCGGTAGTCAATTCCCTCCTGTGTCAGGAAAATGCAAAACCCTCCCCCAAAAGGCTGTCCCTTTTTTCAGGCATAATTTTCGGCCTGGGCATGGAACATCCTCTGGTACAGGCTTCCTTCCTTTTTCATCAGTTCCTCATGGGGCGCAAAATCTGCCACCCTTCCTCCGTCAATCACCAGCACCTTGTCACAGAACACACTGGATGACATGCGATGGGAGATATAGAGCGCCGTCCTTCCGCCGGCCAGTTCATTAAAGTTCTCATAAATCTCCGCTTCTGCCAGGGGATCCAGCGCGCTGGTAGGTTCATCCAGGATGATCAGGGACGCATTTTTGTAAAGCGCCCTGGCAATGGCAACTTTCTGCTGCTGGCCGCCGGACAGTTCCGTCCCCTCCTCGTCGTATTCCCTGCCCAGAAGCGTGGAAATCCCCCTGGGCAGTTCTTCCATTTTTTCTGCCAGCCCCACCTGGGACACCAGCTTCTTCACTGTCCCCTCATCTTCCCCCGGGGCCCGGCAGCTGATATTTTCCCCTATGGTAATGTCAAGCAGCCGGTAATCCTGGAACACCGCTGCCAGCTGGCGCATATAGGACCCGTGTCCGTATTCCGTAATATCCCTTCCGTTTACCAGAATCCGGCCGGACTGGGGCTGATACAGACGGCACAGCAGTTTGATCAGGGTGGTTTTTCCCGCGCCGTTTAAACCCACCACGGCAATTTTCTCCCCCTTTTTCACGGAAAAGCTTACCTGGTCCAGCACTTTCTTTTCCGTACCCGGATAGGTAAAATCCACATTTTCAAATGCAATGCTCTCCACCGGCCCTTCCAGTTCCACGCCTTCCCCGTCCCGGCCTTCCTCGGGCAATTCCATCAGCTCCATAAAGGGATCCAGATATCCCAGCAGTTTCTGCAGATTGATGACCCTCTGGCCAAATTCCGTAATATTGGTGGAAAACTGCACCGCCGCATTTACATACATGGTAAAGGAGCCCAGACCCATGCGCCCGCCGAACCAGTCGGTGATCACGCGCAGCCCCACATATCCGTAGGAAATAGCTGCCTGCAGATCATTGATCACACCATAGAGCCCCAGAAAAAAACCTTCCTGTTTCCGGAATCTGTCAAAGGTATTCGTCATGTCATGATTATACCAGTCCACCCGTTCCCCGATCATCCCGGCCATGTCATAGAGCCGGATATCCTTCTGCAGTTCCCCGTCAAAGGCCCGGGTCACATAGTAGCCGTACCTGCGGTTCAGGGGCAGGATCATATCATGTATTTTGCCCTGGTATACCGCAAGCCGTTTCTGCAGCAGAAGCATAAGTCCCACCAGCAACAGCAGCACCGCCACCAGCACGGGGCTCAGTGTGACCATGATGACAGTCAGCCCCAGCAGGGTGCTGCCCTTCTGCAGCAGTTCTGCCAGCCCGATAATCATGTTCCGCATGGCCTGCTGGTTCTCAAAGGCAAAAGAGGCCCTTTCCTTCAAATCCAGATAATAGGGTTCCTCCAGCCGCATATACGGCAGGCTCATTATTTTTTCTCCCAGCAGCTGTTCCATTTTCTGGCTGACAAAAACATTCTGCACATCCATGCACCGCTTCATCAGACGGTTCATCCAGGCAAAAAACAAGTTGGCCAGAACCACCAGGCCTCCGAACAGCAGCAGGCGCTCCATCTCCCTGTTTCCTGTGAGTTCATCGATGAGAAATTTGGGCAATACCACATTCACCACCACCTGGCCGCCGCTGATAACGGTATATAACACCAGCATCAGGATATATGCCGGCACCGTCTTCCAGGACAGCCTGAAAAACAATTTTACTTTTTTTCGATTATTCATACATGCCTCCCATTGCAGCTCCGTCTCCGGCAAGATGCCGTTTCTCCGTCTGACGATCATGCCCGGGTATAATATTTTCCCTGGACAGTAAACATTTCATAATAGCTTCCCTTCAGCTCCATCAGCTCCTCATGGGTTCCGTATTCTTTTAAACCTTCCTGGTCAAACAGGGCAATATGGTCGCAGAACCGGGTGCTGGCCAGGCGATGGGAAATATACACCGCTGTCTTTCCTTTCACCAGCTGGCTGAAATTCTCATAGATTTCCGCCTCTGCCAGTGGATCCAGGGCTGCCGTGGGCTCATCCATGACCACCATGGCGGCATCCTTGTACAGCGCCCTGGCGATGGTCAGTTTCTGGTTCTGTCCTCCCGAAAGCATGGCGCCATCTTCCTCTATCACCTTCAGCATCATCTGCTCCGTCTTCTTCGGCAGGGCTTCTATGGCCTCCTTCAGCCCCACCTGCTCCAGGGCCTTTGCCACCTTTTCGTCATCAATTCCCTCCCGGCGGCCCGCCACATTTTCCCGCACCGTAAACGCAAGAATGTTGATATCCTGGAACACCGCCGAAAACATGGAATACAGCTCTTTCTTGTCATATTCGCCTATGGGAATGTCATTGATGCGGATCTCTCCCTCCGTCACGTCAAACAGCCCCAGCATCAGCTTCACCAGAGTGGTTTTCCCCGCCCCGTTGATTCCCACTACCGCCAGCCGCTCGCCTTTGTGTATGGTCAGGTTCAGGTGGCGGAATATATATTTTTCCGTGTCGGGATAACGGAAACTCACGTCATCAAAGACGATTTCCAGCGTATCATCCTTAACGGCCATGCGGCTTCCGCCCTTTTCCCCCATATCCTGATCCAGAAAGCAGTACATTTCATGCACATACTGGCCCTCGTTCACCACAAAGCCAAACTGTTCCGCCGCCTCCTTCAGATAGACCGACAAAGTAAGTATGGCCGTCAGGTACATGGAAAAACTGGCTATGGACATTCCCGAAACCGTCCGTCCGATCAGCACGCCGTAGGTCAGCACATCGCCGACCAGCATGGCCGCCAGCGCCGCAAAGCCCAGGTGGTACTCCTTTGCCGCCAGCAGGCGGTTTAAATTCTTATACCCTGCGATTTCCATGGAAGCGTTATCCAGAATCCGCTTTTTCAGTCCGTACATACGGATATCTTTTCCATACGTAAAGTCGCTTGACGTCATGCTGTAGTATCTCACCTTCCGCAGCCGCCTGGCCTCTTCCTCCTTTTTTGCATACCGGAAACCATGGGCTGCCCGACTGACCCACAGTGTGACTGCCAGGTTCAGCCCCAGTCCCAGAAGTACCAGAAGGCTCAGTCGTCCGATAAAGATACTCAGGGCCACCGCCGATAACAGCACTGCCGGTATTTCATACAGCTTATGGTATATTCCCTCCACCCCATTATCATTGCTCTGGGTGGCAACCACGGCCTTTTCATACTTTTCCAGAAACCGGGCATCCTCCGTGTGGGGATACGCCATTTCCATAAGCTTGACTGCCGTCATTCTCACATAGTCCAGCCGCAGCAGGGAAATCCTGGAATAGGGACGGATTTTCAAAAATGTGCGCACAAATCCCAGCAGGCCTGCCAGGACAAAATATCCTGCCCCAATCCATAAAACAGCCTGGGGCCTGGCGTCCGGCCCCTTCTCCAGCTCTCCCAGGATCAGTTTCGGCAGCAGCACGGCCAGAAAGGGGTAGATGGCCGCCGTTACCGTGTAAATCCCGCAGAGCACAAACAGCTTCGGATTCTGCGCCGCCGCGTTTTCAAGCATCCGTTTCAGGGTTGCCCCCAGCGGATATGATGTCTTTTTCATTTTCTTATGGTCCATTGCCCACCTCCCTGGGTCTGCTGCCCCTCCTGAATCTGTTTCTCCTTCTGCACTGTCTCCCGCTCCTTCCGGGTCAGGAGGAGCTGCATGACTCCCCTGCTGATCTCCTCGAACCCGCCTTTTTTAATCTGATAATAAATGATTTTCTTCTTCTCCCTGGTCATTTGGATCTCAATCAGGTTCGCCGATATGAGTACGCCCAGGTGATGCAGTACCGTGGCAGGGGTCAGTTCCAGTTCCCTGGCCATCTCCTGCAGATAATACGGGCGCTCCACTAATTTACGGACAATTTTCATCCGGGTGGAGTCGCCCAGGGCTTTCAGTCCGTCCAGAAGTCTGCCATCATGAAAGCCTTCGGCATTGGAGGAAAACATGTAGAAAGTCTCAATTCCGATATGAAGCTTACAATTCACGGAATCCGGCCAGCCTCCCGTGCCTTCCAGCATCTGTGCCATAATTCTGTCATAACGTATAATGTTCAGTGTAATCCGGCAGGAATCGAATTCCCTGCATCCCAGTCCCACACCTTCCAGCAGACTGTCCAGTTCCTCCGGGTTTTGAACTTTTTCCATGCAGGCGTCATAGCGCTCCCGCACCAGAGGCAGGCATGCGAGACCAATCTCCCTGCAGACTTCCCGAAAATCCCACAGCTGCTCCATCACCTCATACCGTTCCGAATACAGACGCAGCATCCTGAATTTATCCGCGTCCTCCCCTTCCCAGCCTTCCAGCGCTTGCATCACGTCCGCCAGTCCGCGGATTACCACATCTTCGGCCTCCGGTGATTTCTGCATGTCTCTGTCCAGCATCCGGCCAAAAGCCCCGTTCAGTTCCCTTTCCAGCGCTTCCCCGGAGGGTCTCTCCTGTGCTTCCAGCACAAATTCCATCTGTGTCAGGAAGGAGATCATGGGCGGATCAAAACTCCGCAGACTTTCTTTTTCCCGTGGCACATTGTCCACATATCCTTTGAGCAGGGGATACTGTTCCAGAACCGGCAGCAGCCTGTTCCGCATCTCTCCCCTGTAACTCCTGTAGGGAAGCAGAAATTCCTCCTTCTGCCTCCGGCTCCAGGAACTGCTTTTATTCAGCCATTCCTCACTGTCCAGTGCATCCACATAGTTCATGCAGGCAAAGGCTTCCAGCAGCCAGAAAGGCTCCGGGCGCAGATTCCACTTTTCACGCATCACAGTACTCCTTTCATATTTGTTAAACTAGTTGATATCAATCTAATATTATTTATATCATATAGAATTTGTGATGTCAATCATATTTAATAATTATCTAATATTTTGGCGAAATTAAAAGAAATCCCTCTTTCTCATCTTATGTCTCAGATTGTTTCAACTCTGAATGTTATTTTTCCTCCCTTTGCGCGCAAAAAAAACGCATGGTTTACAATTTACTGTTCCATGCGCTCTTCCTGGCGGAGTACCCTGTATTTATTTGACTTTAAAAAGATGACAACAATTTGACACAGTCCCCGCTATCCAGTACAGCAACCAGCACTCCCGCACCGGTAAGATACGGCTCCCGCAATGTCACCTGCACGATGCAGGAATTTTCCGTGGGGATTTCCACACCGAAGAAAAAACGTTTGGGCTTTTCCACATATTCCACTTCTTCCAGTTCCACAACCCGGTCCACCAGTGCCTCCGGCACCGTCAGCACCGCATATCCCGCAATCAGATATTCCACCTGAATATTCAGCGCCTGAAGTCTGTCCAGACTGCCGTGGTATTTTACGATCAGTTCCCAGCTGCCGGTAAGAGGGTCAAACCCCACATTCAGTTCCTCCGTCTGTTCCCGCACCGCCTCCGGGGTCTGCAGGGCAAGCTGCAGCAATTCCTCCAGTTTCTGATTCATTTTCGCACACTCCGAAAATCCTTATCCTTAATATATCCCGAATTTCGGATTCCGTGAATCCGGCTGCCGGAGCGTGTCCGGAAAATCATTCCTGCCAAAAAAGATGCAGCAATCATTTTCCATATGTGCCCCTATGCAATCCAGCAGGGGAACACCCTTCTCCACTACCCGCCCCGCGCCCGCATGACGGCATATTTCCAGGTGCGGGCAGCCGCACTTTGTGCACGGGGCTGGGCATAAATCAAAGGCCCCCGGCAAAACACCTACTGTCTTTCCTATTCCTGATAAGAGTTCTTCAGGGAAAATCTTTCATAATGGTTCAGACACACTCTCCGGAACCAGCAACAGATCCCGGTTCACCGTCCTGTAAAATAATGAGCGGAATTCCCCCGGGTCCCTGGTCTGTCCCAGCACCCACATCACCTTTGCCACCGTGGCCTCCAGCGTCATGTCATAGGCCTCCATCAGCCGGAAAGCCTCCTTTATGGCCCTTCCCACCTGATAAACTTCCATGTCGCTGCCCTCGTGGGTCACCTGGGTTGCCATCATCACCAGCCTGCCTGCCGATGTCCAGCGCCTGATCTCCGTGAAAAAAGAAACCTCCCCATACTCCGGCAGTCCCCCCACCCCGAAGGCCTCGATAACCACCCCGTCATAATAGGGAAACAAATGTTTCAGCGCTGTCCCGTCCATCCCGGGCATCAGTTTTAAAAGAAGGACTTTGTCATTCATTTCATGATAAAAGGACACCGGCGCCGCAATCCTGTCTTTGTCGTCGATATAAAAAATTACTTTTCCATCCCGTATCACCGCCACATTCGGATAATTGATACTGGAAAATGCGTCATATCGTTTGGAATGTTCCTTCTTGGCACGGGTTCCGGCAATGACATTCCCCCCGAAGACAATGTTCACCCCGTGGGCCTTTTCCTGGGAGGCAAAACGCAGCCCATCCAGCAGATTTGTCCGGGCATCCGTCACCGGCAGGTCAATGGGTTTCTGGGAGCCGGTGATGACAATGGGTTTCCCGCTGTTTTGTATCAGATAGGACAAAGCCGCGGCTGTAAAAGCCATGGTGTCCGTGCCGTGGCATATGACAAAGCCATCATACTCTCCGTAACGGGCCTCAATCAGCCCGGCCAGTTCCAGCCAGTGCCTGGCGTATACATTGGTGCTGTCCAGGCTGAAGGGCTGAACCACCTCCACCTGGCAGAATTCCGTATATTCCGCCACATACCCAAGCAGCTCCCCGGCCTCTATCCTGGGTGCCAGTCCCTTGTCCGTATGCCCGGAGGCTATGGTTCCCCCCGTGGCTATCAGCAATATTTTTTTCATTCTGCCCTCCACGCCCTGCGGCCCTCAAAGCTTCTCCGTCACAATTCCTTCATCCGAAATCTCCACATTTACGGATATACTTTCCAGAAAATCAAAAATTCTGCGCGCCTCCCCGCTGTCGGCGGCAAATGTTGTCCTATATCCTGACTGTACGGCCGGAATCACCTGCACGGACATCTCCGCCTGATCACCGTTTCCCGTAAAATGCAGCTGCAGCAGCATGGTATCCAGTGTCTTCTCGTTAAACCAGTAATTTCCCAGGCTGTAAATTACAGGCTTTCCATCATAATATTCCATGCCCTGCAGGCAGTGGGAATGGGCGCCGATCACCGCGTCGGCCCCTGCATCCAGGTATTCCTTCCCCGTGTCCATCTGCACCTGCTCCAGATCAAAGCTGTATTCCGTCCCCCAGTGGACAAAAGCAATGCAGAAGTCGGCATTGCTTTTCGCCTCCCCTATGGCCTGCAAAAACAGTTCCGTGTCATAACAGCGCAGAATTCCCGGTTCCGTCTCCGTGGCCTGGGGGGTCATCTTGTTCTTTTCCGCCCTGGATGCCCCCACAAAGGCCACCGTCTTTCCATCAATTTCCAGGTACAGCGGCTTCATGGCATCCTCCAGGGTACGCCCCGCACCAAAGTATGGGACTCCCGCCTCTTCCAGTACCCCAAAGGTATCTGTCAGGGCTTCCTTTCCATAATCGTAAACATGATTATTTGCAAGCGTCACAGCGTCCACGCCCAGCTGGTGCAGCACTTCCACCCGCTCCGGCATGGCCCGGAAGGTATAAGCCTTTCCTTCCAGCGGGGTTCCGCCGTAGCTGTAAGTAAATTCATGATTCAGGCACATAATGTCCGCATCCCGCATGGTCTCCACCAGTTCCGGGGAGATGCAGTCCAGAATGCCGTTTTCCTGGGTATCCATAAACTGGGTGGTGCCCCAGTTCTCGTCCAGATTAATGTCTCCCGCAAAACACACTGTAAAGTCAAAGCCGGAAGGTTCCGGCTCTTCTGCCCCGGAAGCGCCCTCCTGCGCGGCGGCTTCCTGTCCCGCTCCCGCATCCTGCCCTTTGGGAGGCTCCGATTCCCGTATCTCCACCGGCGTCAGGGTCGCGGCTTCCTGATTCCCGCCATAACCGGCATCCTCTTCTCTCTCCGCGCCGGTTCCGGCCACTCCAAGGGCATCCGAGGGCCCCTGCTCCTGTGCGCAGCCTGCCAGCGCCAGACACAGCAGACCTGCGCAGAATAATCTTTTTTTCATATCATATCACGCTCTTTTCTCCCGGACCAGCGACACTACGGCTTCAATGGAATCCGTATACGGAAACATGTCCACTGCCACACATTTTTCCGCCTTATATCCCTTCCGGACAAGAATGCGCAGGTCCCGCACCAAAGTCTCCGGCTGGCAGGAAATGTACACGATTCTCCCGGGACCGGTCCTGACAGCCGCATTCAGAAAAGCTTCGCTGCTGCCGCTTCTGGGCGGATCCAGGAACAGCACATCCAGCTTTCCTCCCTGCTGCGCCAGCTCAAGGAGAAAATCCCCTGCGTCGTTTTCGTAAAACCGGATATTGGAAATCTGATTCTGCTTCGCATTGTTCACCGCATCCCTCACGGCGTCCCGGTTCAGCTCCACCCCCAGCACACTGGCCGCATGCCTGCTGGCAATCATACCTATGGTTCCCGTGCCGCAATAAGCGTCCAGCACGGTCTCCACACCCGTAAGACAGGCATATTCCATGGCTTTTCCATACAGTTTTTCGGTCTGGACCGGGTTCACCTGGTAAAAAGACTTGGGGGAAATCCGGAAGGTCATCCCACAAAGTTCGTCTTCAATATAGCCCCTGCCATAAGCCGCATACTCTTTCTCTCCCAGAATCATGCTGGTATCCCGGTCATTGACATTGATCACTATGGTGGTAATTTCCGGGTGCAGCTCCCTGAGAGCCTTCATAAAGTTATTCTTGGAGGGCATCACCGGGGATGTGAGCACCAGTACCACCATAATCTGCCCGGTGGCATGTCCTATCCGTACCAGCACATGCCGCAGCAGCCCGAATCCCGTATCTTCATTATAAGGACGTATCTTAAAGGAAGGCAGCAAACTCCGAATGGATCCGATAATCTGGTCCGCTTTCTTGTTTTCGATAAGACACTGGGTCACCGGGACAATCCGGTGGCTTTTCTCCTCGTAAATCCCGGAAATCACATTACGCTTTCTGTCCTCGCCGAAAACCGCATGCACTTTATTCCGGTAATGGGCAGGTTCCTCCATCCCAATGATGCGTTCCGGTCTGCAGTAAGGTTCCATAAGTTTCCGGAATATGGTCTCCTTTATCCTCAACTGTTCTTCATAACTCTTGTTGATCCACTGACAGCCGCCGCACTTCCCGGATACCGGACATATTTTCTGCTTTACTTCCTGCCGGGGCGGGTACTGCCTGCCGGTTTTTGGTCTGTATTTCTGCTCTGTATGATTTGCCATTGTCTTCCTTTCCCGGATTCCCTTTCAGAACATCCGTTCTTCTGCAGGCCCTCCTGAAAGGCCCTTTTCCCAACCGCGCCCGGGCGGCATAATTCCTCTCCGCGGGACTGCGCAATCCGGCAGGGGAATGCTCTTCTCCACTGCCTATGCGCCGGGCGCGTGTTGCTCCAGCAACAATTTTCCATATGCGCCCGTGTCCAATCCGGCAGGGGAACGCCCTTCTCCACTGCCTGGGCGCCGGGCGCATGTTGCGCCAGCAACAATTTTCCATATGCGCCCGTGCGCATAAAAAAGAATCCCGCAAGCGGGATTTTCGCTGGAGGTACCGGCCCGGCTTCTCCTGCCCTGCATATGCCTGAAACACATGACCGGACCTTTTCCTGTGATATAGAAAAAGAAAACGCCAAAACCCGGTAAAAACAAGGTTTTGGCGCTCTCCGCTGTATCGGAGTGGCGGGATTCGAACTCGCGACCTCCGCCTCCCTAAGACGGCGCTCTAACCAAGCTGAGCCACACCCCGAAGCACTTTTTGTATTATAATACGACTTTGAAAAAAAAGCAAGTACTTTTTTAAAAATATTCTAAAAAAATGAAAACAAAATATTATTTTTTTATAAACCACCCTGTCCAAAGGTCTTGCATTTTCACAGAAGAACGTGTAAAATTGTCAATGATAAAACATAGAAAAGGAAATGAGGTACATCATGAAAGCAAGTGAAAACAAATGGATCCGTGCCGCTATTCCAGCACTGCTTCTCCACTGCAGCATCGGCACCGTGTATTGCTGGTCTATATTCAGCCAGGAAATTGCCGACTATATCGGTTTTTCCAAAGGCGCTACCGAATGGGCATTCAGCTTCGCCATCTTTTTCCTGGGCATGTCTGCCGCTTTTCTGGGAAACGTGGTGGAGAAGGATATCCACAAATCATCCCTGATCGCTTCCATCTGCTTTGCCCTGGGTATGGCGGGCACCGGATTCTTCATCTATTACGGCGGCTCCCATCAGCACAGTCCCGTAGCTTTGATCGGAATTTATCTATGTTACGGTTTTATCATGGGTGTGGGCCTGGGTACCGGTTACTTATCCCCGGTAAAAACCCTGATGCTGTGGTTTGAGGACAGAAAAGGCCTGGCCACCGGACTGGCCGTTGCCGGCTTCGGCGCCGCAAAAGCCATCGCCAGCCCCATCATGCAGGCCATGCTGGATAACCTGGGGGAGGGCGGCATCTACAAAATGTTCCTGATTCTGGCTGTGGTTTATTTTGTCATGATGTTCTCCGGACATCTGCTTCTGAAGAAACCCGCAAGCTGGCATGAACCCCAGAAAGCCGAGAAAGGCCAGGGCATGATGGATGTGATCAAGACCAGGCCCATCACCAATTACATAGGTATCTGGCTGATGTTCTACATCAATATCACCTGCGGACTGGCACTGATCTCCCAGGAGAAAATGATCGTGAAATGTATCGGACTGGCAGGCGCCGCCGGAATCATTTCCACCGTGTCCGCTGTCTTTAATGCCGGCGGGCGTCTGGGCTTCTCTGCCTGGGCAGATACCATGAAAGACAGAAATACCATTTATAAGTTAATTTTTATCCTTTCCATCGTATTTACCGGAATTGTCATGCTGACCGGAGGCATCCGCAACGGCGAGGGAAACACCCTTCTGATTATCCTGGTGCTGGGACTGATCTTCGTGGTAAACGCAGGTTACGGCGGGGGATTTTCCAATGTGCCGACACTGCTGTCCGACCATTACGGAATGGGCAATATCAGCGCCATCCACGGACTGACCCTCTCCGCATGGGCCATCGCAGGACTCACCGGCAACCAGCTGGCCAACTGGATTGTTGACCACACCGGATCCTTCATGGAGGTGCACGGCATCCAGGTCAATCCTGCCGGATACCAGAATGTGCTGTATGTGACCATAGTATTATATATCGTGGCGCTGCTGATCAGCCTTTTCCTTGTGCGGGCGCCCAAAAACGGTAAATAACAACCGGGTGCATGTTGCGTCAGCAACAATTTTCCTTATGCACCCCTGCGCATAAGAACGGCCGGTCCATGGTGCATGGGCCGGCTGCTTTTTATCGGTACTGAATGGCAGACTGCGTGACTTTGATCTCTGTCTTCTTGTCCCCTTTCCACATCTTGCTGCCCTGCTTGTAAATAAAGGAAACATAATCTTCCGGATTATCTATCTTTGACCCCAGAATCACTTCCCTGATGTAGGTCTGTTTGTCATTATAAATATAAACTTTGGGAATTTTCCCCGGAATCACCTTGACATCGTCCAGTTCGCTGCTTGTCCGGTTTATGATCAGCCGGACCTCATTTTCATGTTTATAGGACTCATTTTTAAACAAATAAGAAATCTGCGAAACAATATACTTTGTCAGGTTCTCTATCTCATGCACACATTCCACTCCGGCATCTGAGTCCGGCCGGATTTCCCGGTTGCAGAAACGGACCAGATCCTGATACACTGTCCTGAACTGGTCCAGAAACATCTGTATTTTCCTGTCCCTGGCATCACACTCCCCATTGTCCGTCAAATATACGATCCTCCGCAAATTGCTGTTCTCAAAGGATTTATTGTCCAGTATGACACAGCAGCCCCTGGCGTCATCCCCATACTGCACCCACATGGGCAGAAATTCCTTTACGCCGTTCTTCCGGTTTCCCTTGTGATAGCAGAAAAAGGATTTCAGGAACACATAATTTTCTTCAAAACGGCTTCTGATTTCCTCCGTCTCCCCATTGCCGGAAACAACAAACTTCTCCTTATCCAGCAGCCCCCGGAGAATTTTTCCTTCCTGGGGATCGTTCATATGATATACATGAAACATGGGCAGGCGGTAATTGCATTTTTCCTCCTCGTCCTCCAGCAAAAGGCGCAGATGCTCTATTTTGGTGTAATAGAGAATATCATACCGGGAAATATCCCTCACTTTCGTCTCATGCCGGATTTCCAGTGCATGAAACAGCAGCAGGATGAGGCTTTCATAAATTTTTTGATATATTTTCTCATTTACCCTCAGGTATTGACTGGAATGTACAAAGTCCAGGATCATCTTGTATTCCTTGATCTGATAAGGATAGTCCTGATACAGGCGCTCTATCCAGTCTGTCACCACTTCCGTTTTGTCCGGATGGGAACACATATATTTCATTAAAATCCACATATGCGTGCTGAAATTTGAATTTTTTCTTGTCTCCTGGTCAGCCCGTGAAAATGCCTGTTCAAAGCACTCATATGCCTTTTCATACTCATTTTTTTCCGACAGCAAAAACGCTTTTTCCAGAATAATATGGTATAAAAATTCCTGATATTCCGGTTTCCCGGACAAATTTGACCCCAAAATAAACTGTTCGGCCTGCTGGATATAACCATACGCTTTTTCAATATATATTTCCCAGTCCGGATCTTCCTTTTCTTTGTAATCCGCCGCCCAGGCATAGTAAATTGCCCCGTTGTACAGATCGGAAACATTTTTTGATTCCCCGAATTTATCAATATATTTGTCCTGGATATCTTTGGCTTCCTCATATTTTCCCAGGTCAAATAAAATGCCCGCCTTCCCTTTTTCCCAATATTTTTTGATCTCTTCCTGGGACAAATTCCGGAACAGTGGTTCGCTTTTTTCATAAAATGTCATGGCGTCCTGATTACTTCCGGAAACTTTTATTTTATGTAAGATCCGGAAAAATTCCCTGGCCATAATATCTTCCGAGACAGCCGTATATCCTTCTTTGTCCCAGGAAGGTTTCAGGTCGGAACGCAGGAAATCAAGCAGACAGTCAAACCGCTTTTCCACCATAAAAATCCGTGTCAGAAACCGTCTGTCTTCCTCCGTGTAAAAAGGAATATTCTGCCGGAAGACAGTGCTCATATGCTCTTCTGCCTGCTCCCGGGCAAATATCCGGGATTTGGAAAGAAAATACAGCAAATACACGGAAGCCAGTACTCCCGTAAGCCTTCTGACGCAGTTCCACTCCCTTCCTGGTCCTCCGGTTTTCCATACGGTATCCAGCAATGGTTCCAGGCTAAGGGATGCCTCCACATCACAGGTTCGCAGAAACAGCAGGAACAAATCCACAGCCTGAGCCAGCCCGTCTTCCTCCGGAACACATTCCGGACAGTTGTATGCCAGGATTTTCCGCAATCTGTACACGGCATCTCTCGTTTCCAGTCTGGATTTATCTGCCTTGTTGCCGGTCAGGTCATTCACAAGGATCTCCAGGTTATGATATTCCAGGCCGGAATAGTCATAGATAAAATATTCCAGTTTCTCTGTCAGCTCATCATTTATATGAAAACATTTTCTTCTCATTCTTTGGCCTTTCCGAAAGCAGATCCTATTTCCTTCATTTTTCCGTTGGCAGGCTGCCGTAAAATGCCACCGCCCCGTCTATCTCCTTCTGTGTGGGATGTCCCTTTGCGATGCCGCCCACCAGCCTGAACGGTCCGAAGGTGTCAAATCCCCTGCATCCGTATATTCCAAGCACTCTACAGTTCTTTGCCTTCGCCTTTGCCGAGACGGAACTGGCATATTTTCCGCTGTCATTCCCGCAGGTGTACATAAAAAATACATCTTTGTTTTCCGGCAGCTTTTCTTCCGCAAACTTTTCCGCGGCCCCATAGAATTTCCCAAAGGCCACACCGGATGCAATACCGATACGATCATATTCCCCCAGCTCCATGCCGGATGCTTCCTCCACTGTAGCTGTCCGGATTCCGTATTTTTCCGCCACGGCATCCACCAGTTTCTTTGTATTTCCATGATGTGTAGACTCATAAATCAAAATTGTGTTCATTGCGCCTCTCCCTTCCCATTACACAAGAGAATATTTGAAAATTCATTCCCGCCATCCAACATACTCTGGCCGATTCTCACATCAGGTCAAACAGACTCATCTGCACGGCCTGCTCTGTCTTCCCATGTTCCGGACTCCCGGCCCGCTCCTTCTTTACGCCCTCTGTGGGAAGTTCCTCCAGGAAACAGGATGCTTCCTCTCCGCAGACCAGGATCAGTTCCTCCTCCGCCCTGGTCATGCCCACATAGCACAGGCGCCTCTCTTCCTCCCCATCGGTCTCCCCGGCGCCGGTTTCCAGGGGAAAACGCTTTTTGTCCAGTCCGTAGAGAAACACCACCGGAAATTCCAGCCCTTTGGAGCCATGCAGTGTCATCAGCGTCACCGCGTCTGCCGTAAACTTCCTGCCCCCGTTCCTCCGCACATCCCCATCTTCCCCGAAAGATATGGTCTGGAGGAAATCTTCCATGCCGGATTCCAAAACCGACATATTTGTCAGTTTTTTCATGGTTTCTGGATTTTCCAGGGTTATCTCACCGGCCCATTCCTCCAGCAGTTTCACCGGCCGGGTTCTTTTCACCTTTTTCCGGTATTTTTCGGTGAGACGCATCCATTGCGTTTCCCCGGCCTCTCCCAGCAGGGGAACCAGCAGTCTGCGGCACATTTCCTCCGTGGCTTCTTCCCCGGGATACAGGACATTTCGGAAAAAGTAAAGAGCCGCCCGCACCTCCCTCTCCCGCAGAAAATCTTCCCGGCCCGCCACCAGGTAGGGAATTCCCTCCTGCCCGAGGCATTTTTCCAGCAGCGCCGCCTGCCTGTGGGTTCTGTACAGTACCGCAATGTCCGAAAATCCCCGCAAGGACCGCCCTTCGTCCGGTCTGCCCTCATCCGTATCCCGCATGTCGATTCCCCCGATGAGCCGGGTGATCTCCTTCGCCACGAATATGGCCTCCCTGCGCTCATCCTCCGCGCGCACCACGCGCACCGGACGCCCGGTCTTTCGTACTGCCCTCAACATGCGCTCTCCCCCTGCATTGCGGGATATCAGCTCCAGGGCGGCCCGCAGGATGGCGGGTGAGGAACGATAATTTTCCTCCAGACGTATGACAAAACAGTCCCTGTACTCCTCCTGCAGCCGTGAAAAAATTCCCGGGTCACATCCCCGGAACCCATAGACAGACTGATCCGGGTCCCCGATGACGAACAGCTCCCTGCCGCCCCGTCCCCATTCTTTCATCAGGCGGTACTGGAGCGGATTGATATCCTGGAATTCGTCAATCAGCAGATAGGAAAACCTTCTCCTCTCCGGCGCGTCCTCCGGTATTTCTTCCAGCAGCGCCAGCGTTTCCAGCAGAAGATCGTCATAATCCAGGGCGCCTGCCTGCCGCAGCTGTTTTTGGTAATATTCACGCACACGCCGTTTTTTGTCCCGGGCCGCATCCTCCCCGGGGCTCTCCGTTCCGCCCGCAAAGTTTTTCAGCCGGGACAGCTCCTGCAGAAATTTTCCCGGAGATTCCCCAAGCCCGAATTCCCCAATGGCCTTTTCTGCCAGCTCTGTCTGCAGGCCCTGGTCCGCCACCACAAAGGATATTCCCCTCTCCTGCAGGAAGCGGCTGCATATGGCATGGAATGTGCCGATCCATACGTCTGACACGGTTTTATCTTTCTTGTTCCTCCGTCCACGCGCCTCCCCGGAATCTCTTTCCGAGATCCTGGCGCGCATCTCCCCGGCTGCCTTATGGGTAAAGGTCACTGCCGTAATCTCCTCCGGGGAGACCTTTCTCTGCGCCAGAAGATAATCCAGCCTGGCTGCCAGGGTTCTGGTCTTTCCCGCACCCGGCCCGGCAATCACCGCCACACAGCGTCCCGTCTCTTCCACGGCCTGCCGCTGGCGTTCATTGAGAAGCGGCTTTGTGCCCTCATTCTGCCCTCTCTCCTGCGGCTGTTCTGCCACTTCCGCAGCCATGGCTTTTTCCGCCATCGAAGCATTGCTCTCCGGTTCTACCCGCACTTCCCTGCCCCCGGCTGCCTCGCCATTTCCTTTCGTGCCTTTGTTTTTTTCCGGCTCCTTTGCCGGAAAGAAGCTCATCTGTCCCTCCAGGCTGTCTCTTTCCTCCTGGGTCAGCAGCCCGATCTTCCCATACTCCCCGTCAAAACCGGGTTCCCGCTGCACCTGGCCCATGCGCAGACGCCGGATGCCCTCTGCCACCAGGGGACCTGCGGTTTTCCGGATATCCTCAACAGGAATTTCCCGCAGAATGACAAATTCCGATCCCAGCGCCCCTGTCATTTGTTCATATTTTTCCGCCGCCTTCTTCCCCGCCGCCGAAATTCCCATGGAAGCGCCGATTACCTCCACAAGCGGCACCAGACTCTCGAAGGGCCTCCCTTCTGGCAGGACAAATCCCTCCTCCCGGTCCGCAAGCTGCTCCACCCGGTTCACCACCCCGATGGTTATTTTCTTTCCGCACACCGGGCATCGGTTTCCATACCCGGCAGTCTCCCGGGGACTGATGCACAGGCCGCATTTCCGGTGCCCGTCAAAATGATATTTCCCCTCCTCCGGAAAAAACTCAATGGTACCTGCCAGTCCCTTTCCCAGTTGTATGGCATCTGCCAGTCCCCTATAGGACAATTCCATATCCAGCAGACTGGCTTCCCTTCCCAGTTTTGCCGGGGAATGGGCATCGGAATTG
Organism: uncultured Acetatifactor sp.; assembly: GCA_910577185.1. Classification (GTDB taxonomy): domain Bacteria; phylum Bacillota; class Clostridia; order Lachnospirales; family Lachnospiraceae; genus Acetatifactor. The sequence continues at coordinate 16,215 of CAJTLR010000031.1, read as the reverse complement.
GATATCAGGCAGAAACGGTCCAGCGCCCCCACGCGCCAGTTCATGGGCGGATCGGAAGAAAGCCCTGTCTCCAGGGCATGAATATGGGGTGTCAGATCTTCAAAGCACTCTTCCACGGTATCAAATCCCGAAAAAGCGCCAAACATGGAAAAATGGGGCGTCCAGATATGGGCAGGCACATAAATTCCATCCGGGCTGGTCTCCAGCATGATTTCCAGCAGATCCCTGCAGGAAATCCCCAGAATGGGCCGCCCATCGGAATGAATGTTCCCTATCAGCTCCAGCCGCCCTGCCATTGCCCGGGCCGCCTCCAGCCCCGGCAAAATCAGCAGGCTGTGCACCTTTCTCACCCGGTCTCCCTTTTTGTAGATGGAACTGATCTCCCCCGTGACCACAAACCTGGGATCCGCGGCCGGCGGTGCTCCCTCCAGCCGGTATTCCTTTTTCAGTACATACAGTCCATCCTCTGCCGGTTCCAGCTTTTCCGCCAGTTCATCCCGCCAGGCCGGATGGGTAAAATCCCCGGTTCCCACAATGTGGATTCCTTTTTTTCTGGCCCACAGATCCAGGTATTCCGGCGTGCAGTCCCGGCTGGTGGCCCGGGAATACCTGGAATGAATATGCAGATCTCCTATGTACATCTTTCCTCTCATTCTGCCGCCCCGGGACGGCTTTCCCCAGACTCCCCGTCAAACAGACTCAGCTGGGTACTTTTCAATGATTTTACTTTTCTCTCCGTTACCTTATCCTCTGGCCCCACATGGCCGCACAACAAGGGTGACAACTTGTCATACAGTTCCAGATTCTTTTTTACTTTGTGGTCACTCAGATTCGCATAGCAATATTTACAGCCGTTTAAGCATGTATGATAGGTTCCCACTTCAATACTTTCCAGACAGCCGCATTCCTTTCTCTGATTTTTATCTTTTCGGCCGGTGAGCCTGCAGCCCAGTAATTTCTCAATCAGGTTTTTGTCAATACAGCTCCCGTGGGGGATTCCCATGTGCTGAAGGTCAGTCTGTTCCGCGCAGGTTTCCATGACCATATGATGTTTTGAAGCAATCTGCCTCATCCCTTCTGCCAGAGAAACCATGTCTTCCCCTGTGATTTCTTTCACACCAAGCCCGGCTGTATTTCTCTGTGTTTTTTCGTACATATCCATGAAACTGATCACGGACTTTTCCGTATAACCGGCCAGACTGTCCGCAATTTCCGCAAAAGCCCTCAAATGGTATTCCACCGTATACTTCTGGCTGATAAAAACCGGATCATATCTCCAGATCACCTTCTGCTTTCCTATTTTTTCAGATAAACGCCGGAATACCGGTATCAGCTTCTCCCGCTTATGGGGAAGACCCGGTTCCACTTCTCTCCCGTATCCGGTGAGTGTAAACTGAAAATAATAGGTATAGTCCCGCAGGAAATCCAGCTGTCCCAGCATGTTTTCAGGATTTTTGGTCCAGAATACCATACAGTCCACTGTCTCCGGGGACAGCGCGATCCTGCTGATCTGGTGTGCATTCACAGGATTCCGCACATATAAATACCCCTCCCTGATTCTGTTGATAAACCAGTCGGAAAAATAATTGGGGATATCCGTCCTCCTGCTGACACTTAATATCATACGGCAGCCCTCCTGTCTCCATGTCCCATTGCCACTTCTTATCCTATGATACTCTGGAAACACTCAAAATTCAAGATGTTTCGGACTTCGGGACCGGCCCGTGATGCCGGGTTCCTCTCAAAGAGGGCTTTCCGGTTAATCAGGCAGGGAAGCCTTCCCCTGCCCGCCGTGCCTTCCTGGGGCACATTTTCCCTGCACGGGGCTGTACATGGAAAGCAGGCAAAGGTACCGGATACCTTTGCCTGCCTTGAGAACATATTCTGTTGTCAATTGCCGTTTGTCTTCAGGAACTCCAGCGCCTGCTTCTGCATTTCAGCGTATACAGCGTCCGCTCCTGCCGATATCATCTTTTCTTTCAGTTTTGCGATATCTCCTGCCGGGTCATCCGTAAAGCCCAGACCAAGCAGTTTGTAATCCGAGTTAAATATTTCGGTTATGGCAGCGACCTCATTCTTGACATTCGAGTCGTCAAATACAAATGTCTGATAACGGCTGCTGCGCGCACTTTCCTTCCATTTCGCATTCATTTCTTCCAGTCCGGGGATGCCTCCCTCAACCATACGCCAGCTTGCATCATTGCGCACACCCCAGTTGCAGTTGCTGTCGTAAGCATAGTTTCCGCTGTCAGGCAGGGATACCAGCGCATTGTCACCGGCAGCCTCCCAGTGCTTGCCCTCGATACCGTAGCAGAACAGATTGTTGATTTCCACGTCGTTGCGCAGATAGTCAAGTGCCATCAGCGCGCGCTCCGGATGCTTGGACTTGGAGAATATGCTCATGCCGTTTGCCAGGAACGAATTCAAAACGGGAGGAACGCCGTCCTGGGCGTCAAATACACGGACATCCCACTCCGGATGTTCGGTTGACATCTGGGCGTAAATACTCTTTGCGGTGTTTGCGTTACACAAAGCCAGTGCGGACTTTCCTGCCTGGAAGCTCTCCGTATTGTTCTGGGTATTTACAACGGCGTTTTTGCTCCAGAACCCCCGGTCTTTCCAGTCCTTCAGGCGCTCGATCACTCCCTGGAACAATGCCTGGTCGTAGATGCCTTTTACTTCCGCGTTGTCATCCCCTTCGCCGACACTGCTCATGATCTGCCAGGTACCAATGCCTCCCACCTTTTCCTGGGACTCCCAGTTGGCCTTATTCCACATACGGTCAAACACAAATAACTTATCGTAATCGGAACCTACATCCAGCGGAATCAGAGTGGGCTCGTTTGCCACAATGGCATCCATGTAAGCCTCTGCCTCATCCAGGGACGCAACGGATGTAATGCTGTATTTGTCCATTAAGTCGCCCCTGGCCATGTAAACGTAGGAAGTGATTTCCTTGTAGTTCATGGGCAGCATAAATACCTGCCCGTTTACCTTTGCCTGCTCCCATGCCTCGGGATAAATGGTCTGTGCCGTCATGGGCGCGTAGGTGTCAAGCGCTTCCTGCGTAATCTCCCAGAATCCCTGCTTGGTTGCCTGTGCATTGTAGAAGCACCAGTCAGCCGTGTAAATGATATCCCAGTCTTCCCCGGAGGCAAAGATCAGGGGATATTTCTGCTCATATTCACCCCAGCTCATAAACTTCACATCAATGGTTGCATTGATTTCCGCTTTCAGTTTTTCATTGATTTTTGCAAATACCTCATCATTGTCCACTGGACGGTCTCCGATCAGATACATTGTCAGGGTCACTTCCTCCGAAATATCCGGCTGGTTTGCCGCTGCTTCGGATTCCGGCTCCTGCCCCTCTTCGGAAGCAGACTCCGATTCGCCTGCTTCCGTGGAATCTTCACCTGAAGACTCCCGGGAAGCTTCATCTGAAGATTCCTGCGTGCCGGAGGATGCAGGTTCGCTGCCGCATCCGCCCAGCGTGGCGATTCCCAGCATCATCGCCATGAGCAAACTACAGATTCTTGTTTTCTTTCTCATAAATCGTTCCTCCTTTTAAGTTTGAAAATTGAAAGGTTTTTATCAAAAATTCTTGCGAATTTTTTTCGTCTGTCAGCCCTTGACCGCGCCTATGGTGACACCTTTTACAAAGTATTTTTGCAGAAAAGGATACAGCAGGATAATGGGTCCTGTGGCAACCACCGTCATGGCCAGCTTCATGGGTTCGCTTGGCACATCACTGGCAGGAATGCCGCTTCTTGCGGCAGCGGCGTTCATGGCCTGGGCCTTGGTGAGAATATTGTTCAGGAAATATTGCAGCGGATACATATCCCTTCTGCCCTCGTCCAGAAACAACATGGCATTGTACCAGTCGTTCCAGTAGTTCAGGGCGATAAACAGTCCCACAGTGGCAAGTCCGGCCTTGGACAGCGGCATCGCAATATTCATGTAAATCCGCAGATCCCCTGCGCCGTCCAGTTTCGCCGACTCATACAAAGCGTCCGGAATGCTCATCATGTAGCTTTTCAGTATCAGCAGATAAGTTACATTGACCAGAATGGGAAGGATCAGTGCTATCACGCTGTTGTGAAAATGAAGGTATTTTGTGTTAAAAATGTACCATGGCACCAGGCCGCCCCCAAAAATAGAGGTAAAGTAAAAGAAGAAGGACACCTGGTAACGGTACCGGAAATCCCGGTTTGCAAGCACATAAGCAGCCATACTTGTGAACCACAGCCCTGTCAGCGTTCCCGTCACCGTCACGAAAATGGTAATGGCATAAGCCCGCAGCAGTTCTTCCGGAATCCGGAACAGCATCTTATATGCGTCAAGGGAAAACGTTTCGGGAATCAGCCGGTAACCATGCAGGGCAATGGCGTACTGTTCCGACACGGAGCCGCTTAATACCAGCAAAAACGGCAGCAGGCATGCGATGGAAAGAACGGTCAGTATCACATAGGATAATATGTTGAATATAACCCGGTCCCTTCCAATGGGTTTTCTAGCGCGACGTTTTGATTTTGCCATGGGTTTTGTCTCCCTTCTGTTTCCCTTTTTATCCTGGAGCCTGTTCTGGTTATCCTTATATTTGCCCGGGATGTGACACATGCCCCGGGCGCCGGTTTTGCTTCCCGGCCTGCGTCCTGCAAAGCCGCCCTGTCCGGAAAAGGATCCCCATCCCCTTAGAACAGTGCATAATCAGGTTCTATTTTCTTTACGGCATAATTTGCAATCAGTACCAGGACAAAGGACAGTCCGGACTGGTAGAGACCGGCGGCGCTGGTCATTCCGAATTCCTGCAAATTAAGCATGGAACGCGTCACATAGGTATCTATGACATCCGTCACTTCCAGTACCATGGGATTATTGCCGGTGACCTGCCAGAACATCTGGAAATCCCCCTTCATAATGGTGCCAATGGCCATAAGAAACAGAATCGCCACGGTAGGCCTGATGCACGGCAGTGTAATATGTCTGATTTTCTGCCACATGGTGGCGCCGTCCAGGTCTGCCGCCTCGAACATCTCCCCGTCAATATTGACAATGCTGGCCAGGTACATGACCGTCCCGTACCCCACATTTTTAAAGGCACTGACCACAATCAGGATCACCGGCCACGCAGCCTTGTCAGAATACACATCCAGCGGCTCCATTCCCAGGGATTTCAGAAAACTGTTTACCGCCCCGAATTCATAATTAAACAGATTGTAGATGAATGCGCCTACCACCACCCATGAAATAAAGTAAGGCAGAAACATTACGGACTGGGTGATTCTCTTGAAATATTTTCCCGCCAGTTCGCTGAGCAGTATGGCGCAGGTAATCTGCAGCAGGGTGTTTACACACAAAAATGCAATATTATACAGAATCGTGTTTCTGGTGGTGGTCCAGGCTTTTCCGGACTGGAAAAAATATTCAAAATTCCGGAACCCCGCCCATGGGCTGCCCCAGATGCCTCCGTGATAATTAAACTCCTTAAATGCCAGCACGATTCCCGCCATGGGAATATAACACATCAGGACCACTACAATGGCGGCCGGTAAAATCATCAGCCACTTGGTACGGTTCTTTTTCAGGTCATGCAAAAACGGATGTGCTTTCTTTTTCATCGGATTTCCTCCCCTGCGGTGTATGGTTGCCTCTCCTGCATCTGGTGTCTTTATCCTAACAAAACTACCCTCCAAAAACAACGGGACAGAATTTTGAAAAGAGGGTATTTTTATGTTCTTTATTCATTTTTGCTCATTTCATGTGAATTTGGCTTGAATTTTTGTCATATTTTATATATGATGGTATCATGGATTTGAATTATGAGGAGAATATGATGAATTTTACCGTACTGATCGCTGATGACGAGGCAATGCCCCGCACTGTTTTGCAACAATATATACCCTGGGACGAGCTTTCCGTGACGAAGGTCTGTCTGGCCACCGACGGGGAAGAGGCCGTGGAGCAGGCCCGCAGATTCCGGCCCGAAATCATTATCAGCGATATCAAAATGCCGCATTTAAGCGGATTGGAAGTGGCCGCTGCCGTGCGGGAATTCCTGCCAGACTGCCAGTTTATCTTTTTAAGCGGATATTCCGACAAAGAATACCTGAAGGGCGCCATCCGGCTAAGGGCGGCAAACTATGTGGAAAAACCCCTGAACCTGGAGGAGATCACTGCCGCGGTCCGGGAAATTACAACGGAGCTTCTGTGTCAGGCAAAGCCTACGGCAGAGGAACTGTTTTTTCAGGGCGGACATTTTCCTGACAAGCCTTTAAATACAAACGTATTTCAGGATGGGGAGACCATCTTCTGCCAGTTGGAAAAACTGATTCCCCATAGTCAGAAAGAGGATGTCTTTTTCCTGCTGGAGCGATTATATGAAAAAATCAGCCGCTGTCAGGGAACCGGGCCGGAATATCTGCGTCATTTATACTGCAGGATTCTGTTTCTATTTTTGCATGCCGCCGAAAGCCGCAATATCCGCACCATCACCCGGCAGACAGACCATCTGTTATATACCATGTCAAGGCAGGAAACCCTCACCGGGCTGCAGGAGGTCTTGCTGCAGACGGCCCGGGAGTATTTCTCCGCCCAGAGTCCCTCCAATCCTGATATCGCCTCCCAGGTGGAAAACTATCTGGAGAACCATTATCAGGACTGTACCCTCACCGTACAGAATATTGCCGGAGACCTTGGCTTCACAAATACATATCTCTGCGCCGCCTATAAGAAAAGCTGCGGTAAAACCATCAACCAGCGGCTCACCGAAATACGTCTCCTTCACGCCAGGGAACTGCTTACCTCCGCCAACCGTAAGCTTTATGAGGTGGCAAACGCCGTGGGTTACGGGGACGGCAAATATTTTGTCAAGCTGTTTACCCGTGAAATAGGGCTGTCGCCCAGGGAATACCAGAAGAGGCATACTTATGAAGAATAAGTTTTTGCGGTGGCTGGAATGGTTCACCGCCTGCGGAAAGCTCGGCAGCAAGCTCATGTGCATATACTTCCTGCTCATCGTCCTTCCCCTTGGGATGTTTTCTGTCTATGCCTATGTGCGGGTCAAAGACCTGATACAGGAACAGACCTTTTCTGCCGCGCAGGGCGCTTTTGACGACACCTGCATATCCCTGGAGCGCCTTCTGGGACGGCTGGACGGAGTCATCGATATTTTGTCCACGGATCCCCTGATTTATATGATGGCTTCCAATGACCCCCGGGATTATACCTATATTCACCGGCTTGAGGATTCGGCCCAGCTGGCCACTACCTTTGAGTATCTCTGCGTGCTTGCGGATATTGACCTGATCCGTCTCTACGTGAACAATGATTATTCTTATTCCAATACCATGACCAATATCATCCAGATCAGTGATGTGAAGGACAGCGGCTGGTACCGGGCCGTCGCAGGAAACAGCGACCGTCTCTGGTGCGCTCCTGCCGATTTTGAGGCATCCCGCGGCGAAACACTGCAGCAATGCTTTTCTTCCGTACAGGTTATATACAATCCCCACAATGTCAAAGACCCCCTGGCAATCCTGCGCGCGGACATCGACTCCGGCCGCGTGGAAGAAATTGTGTGCGGAACTTCCATCACGGAAAACGGTGTTCTGCTGCTTTTGCGGGAAGACGAAATTCTTCTCTCTTCCAGCCCCGAACCTTCCCTGTCCTGTCCGGCCGCTTTGGTAAAACAGGTGCAGGGCCTGGCCTCCGGCTCATGGGAAACCCTTCAGGCAGAGGGAAGGGAATATTATGCCCGCTGCGAAAAAATCGGCCCCTCCGGCTGGCGCATTGCCAGCATCCTGCCTCACCGGGATGTATTCCGTTTAAGCCGCGAAATGACTGTGGAGATGCTTATTATCATCATCTCCGTCTCCCTGACAGCCTATCTGCTGGCATACCTCATCAGCCAGTCCACCCTGAAACGTCTCGCACAGCTCACCGGAACCATGCATGCCGTGGAAAAAGGCAATGTGACGGTACGTCTGGAGCCATCGGGCAATGACGAGATCGCACAGCTTATGGAAGGTTTCAACCAGATGATGGACCGGGTGGACACTCTAATGGAAGAAAGGATGGAACATGGCCGCCAGATCAAGAATCTGGAGCTGAAAGCGCTTCAGGCACAGATCAATCCCCATTTTTTATACAATTCCCTTGATCTGATCAACTGCACGGCCATCAGCCGTAATGTGCCGGAAATCAGCCGTATGGTCAGCGCTCTGGGACAGTTTTACCGACTGTCCCTCAGCAACGGGCGGGAAGTCATTTCACTGTCCGAGGAATTGAAACACGCAAAGCTATATGTGGAAATCCAGAATCTGCGCTTTGAAAACCGTGTGTCCACGGAATGGGACATGGATCCGGAAGCCGGCGGCTGCCAGATCATCAAAATTGTGCTGCAGCCCCTGATCGAAAACGCCATCATTCACGGAATATTTGAAAAACCGTCTAAATGCGGACTGTTGAAAGTACAAGTCTGTCGCTTGGCCGACTGTATCCGCATCATCGTGGAGGATGACGGCATGGGAATGGACCAGGCCGCCCTCCACACCCACTTTTCCAGGACGGCGCCGCCTGTTGGCAAGGAGACATCCGGCGGTTACGGAATACGCAATATCCAGGAACGGCTGATTCTGGCCTATGGCGCCCCTTACGGTTTATCCTGCGTCAGCCAGCCCGGAAAGGGAACCGTAGTCACCGTACAGATTCCGGTCATTTCCCCTATAGAAGACAGTGCCCCCGGCTGAAATCCGATTCCCGGGGGCCGGACCCTTCCGCCCTTCCAAAACGTCAGGCGGCGCTCTCTTTCTGTGAAATCAATTTCTGTTTTTTGAATTCCCTGCTTATCAATACCACAGACAGTACAAATGCCGAAAAGTCCGCAATGGGTCCCGCGAACAAAACCCCCATAATTCCAAAGCGCAGCGGAAGCACAAGTATCAGCGGAATCAGGAAGAAAACCTGCCTGGTCAGCGCCAGAAAAGCCCCTCTCATGGCTTTCCCTATGGCGGTAAAGAAGCTGGAGGAAAGCAGCTGCACGCCGTTCACCAGCACCATAAAAAGGAAAATGCGCATAAACAGAACCGCAAACTCCATATAGAGCTTATCCCCGGCCCCAAATAAGGAAATAATATACTGCGGGAAACATTGCAGCATGAAAAAGCCCGCTGCGGAAACGATCAGATTCCATCTGACCGCAAGCAGGTACGCTTCCCGCACACGGGAATATTGTCTGGCTCCATAGTTAAATCCTACGATAGGCTGCGTTCCCTGGGATATTCCCACAACAATGGAGAGAATAATGGCATTGGTTTTCATCACGATTCCGCAGGCGGCCAGAGGGATATCCGATCCGTAAACCGTCTGTGCCCCATAATGGGTCAGTGAATTATGCAGCACAATCTGTACGAAGGTAATGGCAACCTGATTTGCGCTGCTGCTGATGCCCATACTGCAGGTCTTCAGACATTCTGTCACATTTGGCTTAAAACAGCTCTTTTCAAAATGGACGGTTTTGAAGTGCCACAGATAGCGGACCGCCAAAATAAAGGACAGTATCTGCCCCAGAATCGTTGCCAGGGCAGCCCCGAACATGCCCCAGTGAAACACAAAAATGAATATGGGGTCAAGAATGGTGTTTGCAATGGCGCCTGCAAGCATGCAGGTCATGGAATACCTGGGGCTTCCGTCTGCCCGGATCAGATTGCTCATGCCGTTGGTTACAATCAGAAAAGGCATTCCCACCAAAGTAACGCCTGCATACTGCTGCGCATACGGAAGCACGTCTTTTGTAGCGCCAAACAGTTTCAACAGCTGGGAAAGCAGGCATTCGCCGATTACCAGATAGGCAAGTCCGCAAATCACCATCAGGCTTATGCCGTTTCCTGCCGCCCTGGCTGCCGACTCCGGCTCCCTGTTTCCGAGATAGAGGGAAAAACGGGAAGCGCTGCCGATTCCGATCAGCAGGGAAATGGCAAGGCAAATGGTGGAGAACGGATATGAAACATTGGTCGCCGCATTTCCCAGATATCCCACACCCTGGCCGATAAAAATCTGATCTACAATATTGTAAAGCGAGCCCACCAGAGAGGCCGTGATACTTGGAATGGCAAAGCTTTTCAATAACTTCGGAATTTTTTCATACCCCAGAGGATTGTCATTCATGGAATTCATCTTCCTTTCTCTCTATATGTAATTCTGCCGTAATATTTTTGCCGGCCCGCATCAGCAGGTCCGTAAAACGATCTCTTTCCCCTTCGTCAAGCCCCTGCAGTAAAAGTTCCTCTGTCTTTTCACAGATTGTCCGGATTTCTTCCACCACGGAAAATGCAAGGTCCGTTGGGTACAGCTTCCATGTCCTTTTGTCCTGGTCATTGGGAGCGCGGGTAATCATCCCCTGTTTTTCCAATGCCCCGATTGTCCGTACAATATTGCTGGGATGCACATAAAACATATCCATCATTGAATCCTGCAAAATGCCCGGGGAATCACATATTTTTATCAGAAACATATGTTGGCTGCTGTTAATTCCAAAGGGCGCAAGCTGCTTGTCCAAATAAATTTTGTAAAATCGGTCCGCAACCGAAAGCCATTTTAATACCTTCATAAATCATTTCCCTCCTGACCGAAAGTATTATATCACAGGATGCGTGCGCACGCAATTAGTTTAGCGGCAAATTTTGCAGTTTTATGGAGATGCCCGGTTCAGGGGCATCTCCATAAGCTGTCTCTTCCCTGCCGGATGAAACATCTCCACTCCGCAGTCATATCTTCTGTAATTCGCCTTTTTTCAAACGGTATACCACATCTGCCTGCTTTGTGAGCTCAGTGGCGTGCGTCACCATGATCACGCATTGATTCATCCGGTGGGCGCATTCTTCCAAAATTCCCATAATCTCCACCGCAGTGTCCTCATCAAGATTTCCCGTGGGCTCATCCGCAAGAAGGATGCCTGCGTCTCTGGCCAGCGCCCGGGCAATTGCCACCCGCTGCTGCTGTCCGCCGGAGAGTCTCAGCACATTGCGCCCCGCTTCTTCCCTGGTGAGCCCTAATCGCTCCAAAACAGGCAGCGGCGGTACTCCGGAAGTGAGCGCCACGTTTTCCGCAGCTGTCATATAGTCAATCAGATTATAGCTTTGAAAGATAAAGGCCGCATTGTGTTTCCGGTGCCAGGCAAGTCCTTTTTTCCGGATGTCTTCTCCCTGATACAGCACCTGTCCTTCGGAGGGGCTGTCCAGGCCCCCCAGCAGGGACAGCAGGGTTGTCTTCCCGCACCCGGAAGGCCCCAGAATGGCGTAGATTTTCCCCGCCTCAAAGGCAGCGGATATCTTTCTCAGAACCGTCTTGTTTCCCCCGTAGGAATAGCTCATATTACATGTTTCCAAAATGCTCATTGTCATGTCCTCCCCGCGCTGTGTGTTATTCATGTTTTGTGAGAATGGCCCTGGGTTCCATCCTCATGACCGGAATGCCTGCTGCGCATATGGACAGCAATACTACCAGCAGTTCCAGTCCGCAGGCTGCTGCCAGGATATCCGCAGACATGCTTACGTCCAGTTCTTCCACCTCAGGAGCCGCAAAAACAGGCTCTAAATCAGAACTGTCGGCTGCAATCCGCAGTTCCGTATGGGAATTTGTCTGCTCCCTGTTCTGCTCGTTTGCCTGTGCAAGAAGCCGGTTGCCCACTTTGTCTGCCGCCATATTGCCCCAGAAACAGGAAATGCCAAATGCAAGAACGGTAATCAGTACGGTCTCCGTAATCCGCTGTGCCAGAATTCCCCATCTGCTTTTTCCCACCGAAAGCAGGATTCCTGTCTCATAAATCCGGGACTTTGCCCATATGCCAGTCAGCAGGACCAAAACTCCCATTCCTGCAGCGGTTATCACCAGAATCATGATCCGGATGCCCTCATCCATGCCCTTCAGTGCCTTTTCCGCGTTCCGGTAGTCTGTGTTTTCCTGGGTGATTTTAAAGCAGTCCCAGTTAATATCCTTGTTTTCCCGGATGTTTTTGATGATGGAATCCATCTCCGCCGGGTCATTGACGCTGAATATCACTTTCTCATATCCCGTCTTTTCCCCCATGTTTTCCAGATATCTGCCCATGAAATCCATCAGTGTATGGGAATCGACAAATACCCAGTTCTGCAGCATTTGCCTGGGTAGCGTAAACTGGTTGACCTGCTGTTCCCCGCAGATTTCAAACAGCCCCACAATTTCAAATACGCACTCCTGTTTTCCCTCCGGAACGTCAAAGCCTAACACTTCACGGTTCCATTCCAGCGTGAGTCTGTCGCCGATTTCAATTTGGTTTAATTCTGCCAGCTGACGGCTGATAATGGCCTGCCCTGCCCCATCCTCTGTAAACGGTTTGCCCTGGGTCACTTCCAAAAGATGATTGGCAAAATAAGAGCATTGGTCCAGGGAAGTCCATCCATGTACCGGCGCCATATGCGGATTGAAAGAATTGTAGGAGACAAAGTAATTCTGCTCATTCTCCACCAGGTCGTAATATTCTCCCGCAGCGGATTTCAGATTCGCCACTGCCTTGGCGGTTGCGCTGTACTGGGAGATTCCGGGAGTTTTCATAACTTCTTCAATCACATTATAGTCTAAGAATTCTCCCGCATAGTAACTTGCGCTGAAATTTTCCTGTCCTCCAAATTCAGCGCTCTTCATGTTGGCCGGGTTATCCATGTCAATTTCCATGCAGAATGTTCCTCCAAGCTGCCGCCGTAAATTTACCGCGGCCCTCCGGGATGCCTTCAGCACAGAGAAACCAATCAATGCGGAAATGCAGACCACAAATAATACCAAAAGGATAATAAGGCTTTGCTGCCATTTTCGTGAAACATACAGAACTGCTCTCTTAACAATACTCATACCTTTACCTCCCTGCGCGCTTCGCGCAAATATCAGTCAAGTTCGCTGTAGTACTAACTCAGTTTGGAAAAAATCCGCTTCGGTTGAAAACGCATCAGCCATAAATTGGACAGAAGCACGGATACAAGCAGCACAGTGCTTCCCCAGCCAAAGGTCAGAAGCATGGCAGAAAGGGCCAGCCCCATGTCCATCGTTCCCTCTATGTTCAGCGCTGCCATATAAAAAGAAAATTCCAAAATACAGAACACAAATGACACTACAAAGGGTGCCAGGGATGTCATTGCCATCTCCATAAAATGCTGCTGCACGATTTCTGCCTTTGAAATCCCTATGGACAGCAGGATTCCCGTTTCATGCTCCCGGGATCTATGAAAAAGGATCTGTGTGAGCGATAAAACCACTGTGCTCAGGGCAACAGAGATGATCAGCAGGGTATCTGAAAGGACGCTCATGTCCCCCAGGGAATCCGCTATTTTTTCATATTCCTCAATGTGGGCCGTGACTGCAAATGATTTCCAGTCTATCTCTTCCAGGTTCTGAATTTCCTCTATCATGGCCGGCACATGCGCCGGATCCTCTACAAAAAAATCTATATAATCGGCGCCTGTTTCCCCTGCCATCACCCCGGCGCTTGTACTGTCAATAAATATACGGTTTTCCAGCAGAAAAACCGGCGCAGCCACATCCGTATCCTGTTGTTTTTCCTCCACTGTAAACAGTCCTTTGACCGTCACACGGATTTCCCGCCCTGCAAAACCTTCCTGCGGGGAAATCCCGATTTCGTCCCCGATTTCCAGCTGATTCTGCAGGGCCAGTTTTGTGCTGATCACCGCCGCATATTGATCATCCACCGTCACCAGTTCCCCTTCGGTCAGCCGCAGCCGCTCCTTCTGAAAATCCCCGGCATACCTGCCCTCTGTATGGGCTTCCACCGACACCAGGTGCATTGCAACCGGGTCCTCCAGATATTTCCCGTTATAGTCAACAAGACTTATGTGGTTTGGGAGCATCGCCTCCCTTTTTATTACAATATCGTAGTTGTCAATGTTCTGGCTGCGCCGGATTGCTTCCGCCACTTCTTCATTTAACGGCTTGCCCACATAACGAATACTGGTCTGTCCCTCTTCCTGGTCCACTTCCACATTGTCACTGTTCTGCATATCCGGCGCCACCCGGAAAGCTCCTTTGAGGCTCTGCCTGGTTTTCGTCATGGCCGAATCCACGGCGCTCCGCAGCAGCAGTCCGGTAACGCCAAAGGACGACAGCAGAAAAATCATAAGAGACAATAGCAGTGTTTTTCCTTTTTTGCGGCAGACATATAGGCCCGCCCGTTTCCACAATTGCATAGTTTACCCCATTTCTGCGCGGCCTTTTGCGCATGTCAAATTTGTGGATGCCGCGCAGACACAAATTTGGGATTGAAAATTTTCAATTTTCAATCTTTACCCCCTTCTCAGAGTCAAAAGGTATTTTGACCCCTACATCATATCCTATATATGTTTCATCAATGTGGAATGTATCTTTCACCAATGTTTCAATGGCGCAGAAAAAACTCTTTATTATTCATTTGGGGAGAAAAATATGGTAAAACGCATGCCGCTTTTTTTCTCATCATCCAGCGAAAAAAATGGACTGAAATCATATGGGTATTCCAGGGTGTTTAAAATTTTTGCGGCAAGATACAGTCCCAGACCATTTCCTCCATTGGGATTCTCGCCGATACCGTTTCTGCTCCGTGAAAAATCCGGCCGGTAAAACGGCTCAAAGATGTGGGGCATATCATTGGGGGAAATGGGGGGACATTCATTTTCCACCACAATGCTTTTACCTGCAAAATAAATCCTCACCATACCCTGCGTTTTCGTGTACTTGACCGCGTTGGAAAGAAGATTGGACAGGACTTTTTCCATTGCGGCTTTTGGAAATTTTGCGGAAAAATCATCCGAAAAATCCGTATTTATCCGGACCTCCTTTGATTTTGCAATCAGCCGGTAGGGAATGAGCAGCTGTTCTACAAAGGACTGCAGTCTTACTTCTTCCATGGTTTCGCTTTCAAAAGTAAAGTTCAGTCTGGACGCATCCAGGATTTCCTGTATCATCACGCCGAATCTGCCCGCCATATCTTTACAGACAGGCAGGTATGTTTCCCAGTCCCTGTAGCGTCCTATCCCCATAATCATGTTGTCCAGCATCCCGCACAGCGCCGTCACAGGAGTTTTCAGTTCATGGGAAGCAGCACGCAGAAAGTCTATCTTTGCGGCTTCCGCTTCACTGACCCGTATATTTTCTTTTTGTAAGTTTTCAATGGTGGCCAGAAGACTCTCATAAAGCTTATTGACATTCTCGGAAAGCGCCCCGATTTCATCCCGGGTTTCTGCCCGGCAGATGGCTGATCTGTCAAGCTCCTTCATTCTTTCCGTGACCTTGGATATATCCGACAGTGGTTTCGTAATTTTTTTAGAATACACCAGGGCAAAAAGGCCCGACAGCAGCAAAGACAACAGCAGTGTAAACGGCAGCAATATCACCACGGCACTTTTGGCTTCATCCACCGGCTGGAGCGTGGAAAGCAGGACAAGGTAGCCGGATTCCCCCTCCTTTGTCCGAAAACCAGTGCCGCAGGACAATGTTGAACTGGTCTTTTGGTAAAAATCCCGGGAAACATATTCCGGGGCTGTCTCCTCGTCAGTCTGCACTTTCCAGCCGGATTCAAATTCCCCTTGTACACCAACGCCACGGTCATGGGAAACAAAGGGGCTTACCATAAAGTTATAAGTCTGGCCTGCATAGTTTACAAAGATACCCATCTGGTTCCGGAGTGCGTATTTTCTCACCACACTCTCTATTTTGTGCCGCGAATCGTATGAAATATCCTTTAATTCCTCCAGCAGCCGGGTCTTCACATCCCTGAACACTGCTTCCTTCTGACCTGTATATACGATAGGCATGAAAAAAAAGAACAGGGCGTGACTGATCAGTGTAATGACGGCCATCAGAGAAAACACATATAGAAACGTTTTGGGAAACAGCTTCATCTTTTTCATGGCCGCACCTCAAAGCGATACCCCACGCCTTTTACGGTTGTAATACAGTCCAGGTTCAGTTTCTGCCGTATTCTGCGAATATAGGTATCAATTGTCCGGTCAAAGAGCGGGGCGTCCAGTCCCCAGACTCCGTCAATCAGTTTTTCCCGTGTCATAACCCGCCCCGCATTCCGAATCAGCAGCTTTAGCAGCTGTATTTCCTTTGGCGCCAGCTCCACCGGCTCCCCGTCCAGGGCCTCCAAAAGCTCCCGGGACAGATACTTCTTATGTACCACCGCCTGATACGTAT
>CAJTLR010000030.1 GCA_910577185.1 uncultured Acetatifactor sp. | reverse complement strand
GTTCCGCCGAATGAGAGCAAATCCATAAACTGCTGTAAATGCCCCGAAGTGACCGTTTTGAGTTTCCGTCTGCTTACAGGGTGCTGTTTAATGCGGTTGATTGCCTGTAAATAAGTACCGACAGTGCCATTGCTCAATGTTCCTGTCTTTAATTCTTCCTCCGCCCATGTGTCAAGCAACTGCCCAAGTGTGATATTGTCTGCCTTTGCAATGAATTTCTTGCTTTCATAGTCCTCCATTGCCTGCCTTAACAGCTTTTCCGTTTCGCTTTTGCTTTCTGTTCCTGCACATTCTTTCTGTACCAAGTTGCCGCTTGCGTCCTCCACATAGAAGCGGTAGTACCATTTCTTTCCTTTTTTTCTTACAGAACCTTTTGCCATAATCCGTTCTCCTTTCGATAATGGGCAATCGGAACTGATGAAATGCTTTCTGCGTGTAAGTATATCATAACTCCGATTGCTTTACTATACCGATTCGGATTCTTCCCCCGATACCATAGAAAGAAGATTTGCAAGCCTTACGGTGGCTGTTTCGGGATTTTTGGAATAGAGCCTTACAATGTCGCCCATGTCATTAAACATATTTACAGTGTGGGTGATTTCCCGAAGGAACATAATCTCGTTATATTCCTTATTTGATTCAAACCCCATCGTCTGGGCGAGTGCGGCATTTTCCGCATTGTCCTTGAAATTCTTACAGGCAGACTGAAAAGAATCTACGAACAATTCATACTCCCTTAACATCAGCAGCAGTATATCTTTTGAAAAGTCCGATTCTGCCTGTTCCATGTCATAAGGCAGCTTTTCGAGAATGGAGGACATTGCATCACGAATCAACAATTCCCTTTTATCCGTAATGTCTGTCTGGTATTCCTCTGTTTCTCCCTTTAACCACTCCACGGATACATGGAGGGCTTCTGACAGACCTTCCAAGACCAGTTTCTTTGTGTTGTCGATTGTACCCGCCTCATAGCGCACGATTGTGGAAGTGGCTACCCCCATCTTCTCTGCGACATAAGGCTGGTTCAGCCCCAACTCCACCCTCCGCTGCTTTGCCCTGCTACCGATCATCCTGCGCAATTCTTTGTCTTTCATGTTGATACGCCTCCTTTGTCGGTATGTTTATACTATAGCATACAAAAAGCAATAATGCAATATGCAACTTAAAAACAATTTTCGTATTATCATAACGCTTGACAAGGGAATATAAAAGCAGTATAGTATCAGTACACGCAAAATTGCGTAATGCAATTCAAAAGGAGGGAAGTTGATGACAGAAACGAAGATTGCAATGACAATCGAGGAAGCATCCGAGTATACGGGAATCGGCAGGAATACCATGAGAAACCTTGTGGAATGGGGAAAGCTGCCGGTCTTAAAAGTCGGGCGAAAGGTACTTATCAAAAGCGATATTTTGGAAAAGTTCATGGAAGTGAACGAGGGAAAGAACCTGCGGGATAAGGGCGATGTAAAAGCGGTAACAAGAAAATCAGCAGTATAAAAGGCGGCTTCTTACGAAACCGCCTCAGGTATGTATCAGACCGAAGCCATGATATACCTACACGCAAATAGATTATATCATGTGCTTCCTTCCGGTACAAGCGGAAATTTTGGGAAAAGCAGAAAGTAAGTTGAAAAAATCAGTCCATTTCATGTGAGTGGACCTAAAAAATCAACTGATTTCTGTATTTTCAGTTGAAAAAGTCAACTGATGTTTTGAACGGTATTCCCAATGTGATGTAAAGCGGCTGTAAAAACAAACTGATTTTCCTATTTTCAGTAAAAAAAATCAACTGATATTTCAGATAATGGTGTTGCGACTGTCATAGCAGCATTTTCACTATCATATGTGATATTACTTTTTGCTATCATCTAAAGGCAGATATATCAATTTTTACTATCATATATGGTATCAATTTTTGCTATCACTCAAATGCAGATGACATCATTTTTTACTATCATTGCAGTATTTTTTACAGTCTCAATCCAGACATTTTAGGAGGGATTTTTCTTTTTTTAAGCCCTCGGCGTTTGAGAGCGAAATACACCCATTGCACAAACTGCGTTTATGCAATGGGAATTTCGCCCTTGCAGGGGGCAGAGGTCAGCAGAGCTGACCTTGCAAATGCTTCCGCTTTTGGGATACCGCCGCTTTTCCTACTCCGCATCCATCTGCAGGAGGGAGGACAAGGCACAATACCAAGACATTCATTTATACGCATGGGCAAGCTGCCTGATGTCAGGGGCAGGATAACTTATATATCCAGCCATGCGAAACAGGAAAACCTGTATGCAGTTTATGAAACAACAGACCGGCATTATTGGACGGAGCTTGCAAAATGCAGCCAGCAGGAATTTCAGAAAAGCGGCACAGAGGGAAAATGCATTGAGGCTAGGGAATTTATCATTGCCCTTCCCGAATCTTTTCCAGACCTCTATGAGCCGGATAAGCTGTTACAGTTGTTTACAGAACGGTTTAAAGAAAAATACGGTGTGGAGTGCGTTTCGGCGCTGCATCATAACAAGCGGAAAACGAACTACCATATCCACCTCATTTTTTCAGAGAGAAGGCGGCTGCCCGAACCCATAGAAAAAACGGCGTCGAGAAATATGTTCTATAATGAGCAGGGGAAACACGTCCGCACCAAAAAAGAAATACTTGATGAAAATGGGGAAATCCGCAAAGGGTGCAGGATTGTGAAGAAGGGCGAGGTCTATGAGCGCAATCTCTTTACACCCAAAGACAGGCTGTTTAAGCAGGACAGCTTTGTGGACGAGGTAAAACATTTTTACACTGACCTTATCAATGCCCTCATAAAAGACGATAAAGAAAAACTGCACGTTTTTGACAGCAATGGTCTGTACCTTGCCACCAAGAAGATAGGGAAAAATAACCCGAAAGCGGAACAGATACAGACGGATAATGAAAAGCGTATGCGTTGGAATCAGGAGGTTGACAGGGCGATTGTCAGCGGCGTAACGGAAACAGAGATACGACAGATAAAGCAGGAATATATCACAGACCGCATGAAGGAATCCTTCCGGCTGTTTGGCAGTAAGCCGGAACTTTTCAGCAGTATTATTTCCACAGCCATTGCCGCACTGGTGCTCTTGGTTTCTAAGGTAATGAAAAAAGCAGTGGAACTGTCGGAAAAAATTCTCCATACAGAACCTAAATATGCATCTGTCACGCCGCCAAAAGAAACCGAAACCAAAGCGGCACCTGAAATGCCGCAAAAAATATCGGAACAGCCACCGCCAAGACCTGCCATGCCCGCAGATGCGGCAGCGTATCCCAAGCTGCATAAAATATATATTGAATTATCCAAACAGAACGGAATTATATTTGACGCAGAACGGGAACGCAATGCCATAGAAGAGGAAATCAATAACCTGAAAGGCATAGCCAAACTTACCAAGAAAAAGGAATTGCAGGGTAAACTTGACAGGGCAAATGAACGTGTTGACCTCTTGAAAAAAGGATTGTCGGGTATTGTAAAACGCTATGGTTATCAGACAGTCCACGATTTTTATCGGGCATACGGCGTGAGCAGAAGCGCCTATGCTGATTATCAGGAAAACGATGCTAAATGGGAAGAAGCTTATGGAATGAAAACTCCAAAAGATACTTTGCATGACAGGTTACAGAATTATCAAAAAACAATAGCAGAAGAGCAAAAGAAAAAACACAGCGTTCACAGCAAGGGCAGAGGAGCGAGATAAAACTTCCCTTTTTCCTTCATTCCTGATTGTTGTGATTTACTGCAATAAAATACAGAGGTAGATTTTTAAGTTTTGCTCATAATCTATCTCTGTATTTATCAGCGGTAAATCATCATAACTTTTTTTATAAGCAGTTTTCCAGTTTTTCCAAAAACGCTGTATAAAATGCCTTTTCTTTAAGCTGTGCCTGTTGAACCTCTATGCTTTTCGGTACATATGCCTTCGGGTGCTCCAAGTCATACAGTGCCTGTTTTGTTGCTTGGATTGCAGATTCCACTGTGTTTCCCAAAATATCCGTATTGTCCGTTTCACCTTTCAGCATTTTATTACATCTTTGCACCATCATTTGTGATATATGGCTCAACATACCATTCTTCCTGAGCCCAAGACCGTTCGCACTTACTTCCTTTGCCGCCTCCATCCATGCCTGTTTTACTTCTTCCGGTGCATTCGCACCCACAGATTCAAAGGCTTTTTCATCGTAGTCCGGCTTTTCATTCTGTGTCGCTTTTTCAGCCACAATTTCCGTAAATCCCTCAGCCACAGTTTCAGTATTCTTTGTTGTATATCCGATTGTCGGATAACCTGTTACGCCAATGCCGTTGATACCCATTTATCAAATTCTCCAATCATTTTTAATCTTACAATTTATCTGTCGGTCAGAATTGTCCATGCTCATCACAAACCGAAACATTCCGCAGGGTGCAAAATTTTATGCACCTTTGCGGAATTAGGTAAAATCAGAAGCGTCTAAACTATCCAAAACTTTGAAGTAAGCTCACGGTTTATAATGGATGTAAAGAAATTCGGATTACTGTTTTGGAATGCTTTCAGACTATTAAGGAAAGCCTCTTTATTCTCTGTTTTAATGTCTGCAAAGGTAGTATCCAGCTTTCGGTCTTTCACATTTTTCTCTACATATTCTTTCGACTGTTTTTCATATTTATCTACCATCGAAGGATTTTTATTCACTGCGTCCGTATACCAGTTTGTAAGGTATTTTAATGAACTGAGACCACTATCATCGTTTTTTTTCACCTTCTGGTATTCGGAATATGCGTCTTTGTCCATTGTCCGCATCATGTCAATTGCGCTTGTGGTTCGGACAAGACCGCTGCCATGCCCAAGATACCTGTTTTTTGCAATTCCATAGTCCATGTTCCCGTTGTTGTCGGCTTTTCCGGCACTTGCAAGCTTGGCAATGGATTCCATTGCTTCCAAAAATGATTTCCTGCTGTCTTCAGGGATAAAATTCTCTGCTGCATATTCCGCTTTCTTCATGCCAAGTGAGATATTTGCCTGCCGTTCCTCCTCCGTCATGGAGCCGCTATTTCCGATAAGGAAGTTCTGCCGGATGATATCATATACAAATCCCTGCTCCTCTTTGCCGCAGTTTTCAACCGCAGCCGCAACTGCCTTGTCTGCATCGTATATCCCAGAATACGTCGGAAGATTATTTAAAGACTTATCCACCTGTGTAATCTCTTTTTGGAATGCCGCATTCCTCGCATCCATTGCATCTCGTTGTTCCAATGTCATGTTGGCATCTACCGCCCCTTTTTTGCTATCTACAAGGGCAGCCATGCCGTCACCGGAAAACTCCACAATGACCGCATCTCCATACTGTGAACGGATATCTTTCATTGCCTGAATCGTTTCTTCCCTTGACATCTTATCCATAACTTTGTTGCCATGCTCGTCTGTGGTGTTAAATTCATACCTTACAATGGTATCCTTTTTGTTTGTACCACTCCCATATGCAGGAATATTCGTTGTACCTCTGTAAAATTGGCTGTAGTCCTGATTAATATTCATTGACATTTTATTATCCTCCTTGAAATGTTTTTATTTTGCTTATCCAATGGTGCTCTCTGCTAGTCAGAGCCGCCCATGCCCTTACAATAAGTCTGGGCATTCCACAGGGGCAAAAGTTTATATACCCCCACAGAATCAAATATGAATATTATATCTTTACATCTAAAGAACCACCTGCTTTCTTCAAGTTAGCTTCTATAGAGTCTCTTGTAATGCCATCCAATGCTCCGGACGGAATCGGCTTGCCAATTTCCCACTTAGTATCAGCCTTTCTTGCAGCATCTATAAATGCCTGTCTGTATGCTCTTTCGTACTGTTCCATTGTGTATCCCGCCGCCAACCGGTCATTTTTTTGTACCTTGCGGTACATATTGGTATATACATCTGACCTTTTTGTCGTATCTCCATTCAAGACTCCATTTTCACGCAAAAATTCCTTCTTCGTCAGTTCAAACATTTCATCCTTACTGCTCTCTGGAATGGAAATGATACGTTTTCTGCTGTTTGCGTTTTCTTCTGTTACTAAAAGACCTGCCAGCCCTGTAGTAGGATCAATATAGTCCCCATCCTTGTCATAGCTTTTCATCAGATTTTTTATTCCTTGAATATTCGCATACATTGTTCCGTTTGCATTTGATGTCATCTGTTTTATCGCCGCCTTATACTGCCTGCTGTTTGTATCAATGCCTGCAGCTTTTAATTGTGCCTGAACAGAACAGCTGTTCAACTGTGACAGTTGAAAACTGCCTATTGCACTTGTACTTTTTGTTCCAAACATACTTTGAAATAAAAAACTGTAATCTGTAATTTTTGACATACCTTTATCCTCCTTGATAAAAATTTTTTGCCTGTATATAAAATCTGTCGGCAGATGTAACCATTTTTCAAACCCACATAACAGAAAGTGACCATTATTTGCAGAAAATGACTATAAAATCACCGCCGTCTTTGCTTCACAAAACCGATACTGTACATGACCTGTGTTTTTCCACCTTTGAATTATTAATGGTGAAAATCAGCTATACGACCATCATGCACTCATGAAACTTAAAACTTTTTTATGGCTTTATTATATATATCGTCATTTAAACAAATTTTTTTATGGTTTTTGCATTATTTAATCCGATTGCACTTATACATCATTATTATTTTATCGACTTGCACCTACAATGCGTATGAGGTGGTAACAATGATAGATTATAAAACGATTGGCGGGAAAATCAGGAAACAAAGAATCGCCTGCAACCTATCACAGGAAAAGTTAGCGGAATTATGTGATGTTGGCACAACACATATATCTCATATTGAAACAGGAAACTGCATTCCAAGCCTAAAAGTATTTATCGCTATATTAAACGCTTTATCCTGCTCTGCTGATGAGCTTTTATGTGACGAATTGGAACGGGCAGAATATACATATATTTCTGAAATTACTCATATACTGGAGGACTGTTCCAGCCATGAACTGATGATTATTACGGATACGATACAAGCCCTGAAATCATCATTGCGCAAACAGAACATTACACGAGTGAAATAAGAAATTACCCCTATCTGACAAAAAGACACTTTCTCCTTGAAAATGTCTTTTTGCATATAGGGGTATTCAAATTCTTTCATTTCAAATGCAAGTTTTATTCCGTCCTGCAGCCCCAATCTGTAAGCAACAGCACTGTATGCTGCTTTGCAGTCATTGGCGGCTGAAATCGCTTTCGTGCCCTCATAACGGAACAGCATCTTTTGTTTCATTTACATGATGTTATCTGGTATATCCTCAATGCCTGCTTTTTCTGCAAAGCGTTTCTGCATACCTAAAAGTTTCTGCTGTGTTTCCTGCGGCAGACATTTTAGTATGTCGTCATAATCCATTTCTTCCATTGGCGTGTTGTCTGCAATATTAAGAAGCTGTGTGTCAAGCCATTCATTCCAAAGGTCATTAAACAGGCGTTTGCTGTCATTAAAAGAAAATGCGTTATCAAATCCAAGATGTGACCTGAAATACTGTAATTTTATAAAACCATACTTTCCGGCATTGACAACGGTTAAATCCTCATTTTCAAACAGTTCAGCAAAAGCGTCCACAACCTTTTGGCATTTTTCTTTCTCTTCGTCAGTGATATAGGTCTTTTTTTTATTCATAGCGCCTCCTTTTAGCTGATTAGCAGTTTTCAAGCTGATTAAGCATTTGGCTTAAAGAAATATGTCCTGTGCGTAAAAGATTTCTGATGTTATCAGAACGCCCAAACGGAAACCACGCTCAAATTTTACCTGTTCGTTGCAACTGCTTTCATCAAAAAGCGTTTCAACCAGTTCTTCAAGCAGCTCTTTTTGTTTGTCGTTCAGTGTTTCAGCTAATGCGTCCTGAAGTGTGCCGCTTTTTTCACATAGTGCCCGATGTTCGGGAGTGCGCTGTTCCGTTCCGCTGTCTACACGAAGCTGCTCGGTCAAAAGTGCTTCCAAAATCTTTCCCATTTATTTTACTGTCCTTTCTTTTTCGTCCACAAGCCGCTTGCAAGACAGAGCCGAACAGTGCTATAATATTTGTGCGGCCCGCCTTGCTGCGGGTGGCATGGGGAAGTGGTGTAAATACGTTTGCCAACGGCACCACTTCCTTTTCATTTTTCTGCATTGAGAGCCTTAATGCCGTCACGCAATCCCTGTGGGCGTGATACGCCCGCCTGTTGACAGTATTTATCCAGCATTTCTAATTCTTCTTCGGTCAAACGCACATCAACACGCATAGTCTTGGGATTGTCAGTTGTTGGTCGCCCTCTATGCTTTTCAGGCATGCTTCCCTCCTTTCCTTGCCAACACAATTAGTATAATATATTACCGCCAATAATTCAAGAAATATTTTACCGCCAATAAATTTGTGTCATTGTCTTTGGTGTCTGTTTCTTATTTGTGGTGAAATAGGAAAAACCATGATTTATCAGCACGGAGGGTAGATGAATACAATAGGAACAATAAAATAGGGGATAATTCCCCATTTTATCAAAAGATTATGCATTTTCTTTATAGAATAATTTTGAAATATAACAGATTGGATAACATAATAGGGCGATGAAACTTACGCTTATCGAAAATTATTTTATAGTTTCCAGTAATTCCGGTGATTCGGATTTTATTCCTTTAAGCTGTTTCTTGTTGCAATTGAGTAATTGTGAAACTGTAGAAATTTGATAGTGCCGCCATATACGGTCAGCCTTGTTCTTGGCAATAACTTCAAATATATATTTATCCTGCCAATCATCCAATATAATTCCCTTTCTTTTCAGGGTGTAATATGTCTGCATGGTAAGCGTATAATTTTCCCCGCAGACATCATATAAATCTTTTGCAGATTTTTGTTTAAAATCATCAACACAGAATATATTATGCCGCATGAACATTTCCAACAGTTCATTGGAGAAATGATACTCAATAAAAGATTGTTTTATAGGGGATAAGGAATGTATCTGTATCCCGTGTTCTTTACAGATATTGTCAAGCTCTGTCATTGTGCCTTTTCCCATATTACGGAAACCCAATATTTCCTCTCTGGAATGTATTGATAACTGTGAGAGGTATAGTATGTTATTACACATAAGGACATTTTGCAACCGTTTTGACATTGGAATATCATTAACATATATTTCATTTTCCGGCGGGTACAGGTATCCTAATGCGTTCAGCTCATCAGCCATAGCAAGCGCATTACAATTTTTGGGACATTTATTTGCAAATGTCAGATAATTGAGTCCTTCAAGTTCTGAAACTTTTGTAATTTTCATATACCATGTCAGGAATATTTTGGTTCCCTGAGAAAGTTTTAAGTCTTTAATATATGTTTCCATATCGTGCTCCTTATATTCATTGAATTACATCGGTTATAGGGTGGTACTTTTTCTTACAGAATAAAGAAAAGCGACTAAAATAGTGTGGATTGAAATGACAAAAGATTGTATAAATCCGTGAATGTCCTTATCCATATGTGTATCTGTCAGTCATTATTCTGCCAACGGTGACAATATAAATGATTCCATATAGATTATCAATATCCTTTGCAGAAAATGAACCATTTGAGCAGAAAACGGACATTAAAACAACTTTACCGCATTTAATGGGTTAAAACTGAGTATTCCTTTTCATGTATTTGAATTGATGAAATTAAAACATTCTTCTTTTACAAATAAAGAGAGAACTGGCGTATATTTTAGCCAGTCCTCTATAATAAAAGAAAAATATGTTACCACACTTCCAATGAATCTTCCGCATCTATCCACATCTGCATATTTCCCTCAAGGTAAAGTCTTACATATTCAAGTGGTTCATCTATTGCCAAGGCATTCAAGGCACACTCGGAGCATGGAGTGGTTTTCAGTCCTTCTTCCGCTTTTCCGCAGTCTATTCTTAACATATATCCATCAAAAGTAGTCACATCAATACAGTTATGGTGCATATTATATTCTGCATATATGAATCTCATATCTTATCTATCCTTTCTTTATTAACCAATTTTCGGAGAAATTAAGAAAGCATTTCAATCAGTTCTTTTCGCCTGTTTTATTTTGTGTTATACTTTGTTACAGGTTTTTCTTTCCCTTATTTTTGCCCTTATGAGCGTTCGTAACATGAGGGAAAAGGATATAACACAAGGGAAAGTCTAAGGGCAAACTCACTTGCTATAAATTTAGTGTTTTCAAGGGTTTGCGGACTTTTTGAAGATAAGATATAACAGTTAATAAATGTTATAAAAAGTGTCTTATCAGAATTCCGATTTATCGGTTAGTTTGTCGGCTCAAATTATAGCACATCTTCCTACGGAAAACAATCCTCGCTCTACGTCCGTTCCGGCTATCCAGACCGTCATGCCGACACCAGCCGCAAAATCAAGACCGTTTTCAAGTCCAGAATGAAAATGAACTGGAAAATTTTTCAGAAACCGGCGCGCTGCTGTCCTCTGTGACAGATATAGAAAGCGACTATCAATTTCTCACCAGTGGAAATCACATGGTTTTTTACCGTGTGAATGGGCAGGACGTGTACGTTGACCGTGTTCTCTATGGCAGACGGGATTATCTTCGGATTCTGTTTCCTGATCTGCCGCAGAATGACAACGAAGGATAAAACTGACGAGTGTGGAAAAATGTTCATCATGCCAGGGCAGACTGGACTGTTATAAGAGATGAAAGCGGGAGCCGGATAAAGATGGAGAAATATTGACATTTTGAAACAGGGGTATATAATGAAATTATAAAAATCAATAGAGACATCAGGAGGAACTGGAAAGTGGGTACTTACTACAGACACAGGAAGACAGAGACATTTGATGTGCCGTATTCCTTCCGCTGTGAACAATGCGGGAAGGACAGCGGAACACTGAAGGCGACTATTTCCGGAATGGAAGCGGAAATCAACAGCAATTTCAAGCAGCTGGATGATAAAAAGCAGCAAAAGCTGAATGAGACGGCGCATACATATCTTGTGAGGGAAGTCAGGGAGGTATATCAGAACGTCACGGAAAAGCAGATTTATTCCACGGCTTTCAAAGATGAATGCCCGTATTGCCATAAGCCCCAGTCATGGGCTGTGAGCGGTGCAAAAAACGAGATGTTCGGGACCCCGATAGTGTGCGTCATTCTGGGCATTATCATTGGCGCGGGATGTTATTTCTTCGCGGAAGTGGATAACAGCCTGACAATCGCACTGGCGGCAGCCGGAATCTGCTTTGCGCTGGCGGCCGGAAGCCTGGTTTTCAATATCATCAAAATAGGAAAGAAACAGAGGCAGGTCTCCGGTTCCACTCACAGAAACGTACCTGTCATTGAATGGGACGGGGTAAAGAATCTTTTGAGTGAAAATTAGAAGGATCCGAATACTGAATTGCCTCTGTGCCATGGGGGATGTCCGGGCCTTTTTTGGCAGGAAGGACAGCCTGCCGGCGGCGGGATCAGGATAAGGAGGGCAGGAATGCAGTCCCTTGATTTATATGAACAGAAAATCCTCAGTGACCCGGAATTTCCGGTGCAGATGCATGTCAATGACAAGAACCGGAAAATGTGTTATTTTTCACAGCACTGGCATGAACATATAGAACTGCATTATGTCATGGAAGGCAGGACACTGCTGCGGTTAAACCAGAGGGATATCCTTGCCCGGGAGGGAAATCTGGTGATTGCCAACAGCAACGAGACCCATGCGGGATACTGTGACGGAAGTCATATGAAAGTGCTGGTAATCATTTTCGACATGGGAGATTTCTCCAAGGAGCTGGCGGACAAGGATATCCTGTTCCAGTCGCTGATTGAGAAGGATGCCGTGATTGACGGTATTATGTCGGCAATATATGAGGAATTTCAGGAGCAGAAAATCGGATACCGCCTGATCTGCAAGGGAGAACTGCTGAAGCTCATCGCGCATCTGGTACGGGAATACGCGGTGAAGGTTCTGACGGAGCGGGAAAGTGACCGGAGAAAGAAACAGCTGGAACGCCTGAATACCGTGCTGGATTATATTCAGACAAATTATACCAGGCAGATCGGCATCCGGGAGCTGGCAGATGTGATTCATTTAAGCGAAGGGCGGTTCAACCATCTGTTTAAGGAGGGCATGGGTATATCCCCTCTTCAGTACATCAATGAGGTGCGGGTAAAAAAGGCCATGAACCTGCTGAAGAGAAGGGAAAATACGGTGGCAGAGATTGCGGACAGCGTGGGATTTACGGATTACAACCACTTCGGAAGACAGTTCCGAAGGTATTACGGCTGTCCTCCCTCGGAAATTTTAAAGAAATAAGTGACAAAATAAATAGCAGGATTGTATGGATAAACAGCAGAAAGATTCTTTCATCTTCTGCTGTCTTTTTTTATAATCAGAATAAAGGTAAAAATACATAAAGGAAATGGAGGAAGAGCGATGAAATTAGGAACATTGACGGTGGCACTGGGTGATCTGCCTTTTGAGGAAGCCTGTGCGTTTCTGGCGGAGAGAGGCGTACAGATGGTAGAAATCGGATGCGGCGGATTTCCCGGAAAGGCTCACTGCGACGCTGCTGAGCTTCTGGCAGATGAGGGAAAAAGGGAGAAATTTATGGAGACCCTGGATAAGTATCATCTGGAGATCAGCGCCCTGAGCAGTCACGGAAACATGGTGCATCCTGACAAAAAAGTGGCGGAAAGCTATGAGAGGGACTTCACCAACGCCATTCTGCTGGCGGAAAAGCTTCATGTGCCGGTGGTGAACACATTTTCCGGCTGCCCGGGAGGCAGCAGGCAGGACATGACACCCAACTGGGTTACCTGTCCCTGGCCGGATGACTTCAGCGAGATTCTGGAGTATCAGTGGAATGAGGTTCTGATTCCTTACTGGAAGGAAAAGGCTGCTTTTGCGGAAGCCCACGGTGTGTCAAAGATTGCCCTGGAACTGCATCCGGGATTCTGTGTCTACAATACCAGGACCCTTCTGCGTCTTCGCCGGGAGGTAGGCCCCCAGATCGGCGCAAACTTTGACCCCAGTCATCTGATCTGGCAGGGTATGGACCCTTGTGTGTCCATACGGGAACTGGGCAGGGAAGGCGCAATTTTCCATTTCCATGCCAAGGACACAGGCATTGATGCCAGAAACACTTCTGTCAACGGCGTGCTGGATACCACCCATTACGGGGAAGAACTGGAGCGCTCCTGGATTTTCCGCACGGTGGGCTATGGCCACGGGGAAGACTACTGGAAAGACATCATCTCCCAGCTTCGCATGGTGGGCTATGATTACGCCATTAGCATTGAACATGAGGACGGGCTGATGTCCGGCAGGGAAGGACTGGAGAAAGCCATTGGATTCCTGAAAAATGTGCTGATTTACGAGGACAGGGGCGCCATGTACTGGGCGTGACAAAAGCGGAAGGAATACGAACCGTGTCAGGCGGCAGATCTGTCATTCAAAAATAATATTGATTGGTATGCCCGCTTCGGCGGGCACGGGGGATAAGATTGAAAATTAAAATTTTCAATCGCGGGATTTGTGTCTGCGCGCTGCAAAGCCATACATGGCTTGCCACAAACTCGTTATGCGCAAAAGCAGCGCAGAAATGGTGGATAAACATGAAACACAAAATAGCTATTGTTGGTTTCGGCGGAATGGCCGAATGGCATTATCAGGAAATTCAGACTATGGACAATCTTGACATAGCGGGAATCTGGGACATCAGGGAGGAAAGACGGGAATATGCCAGGGAAAAGGGCCTTCATGTATATAAAGGACTGGAAGACCTTCTGGCAGATCCGGAGACGGATCTGGTGCTGATCGCCACACCCAATGATGTACACAAGCCGGTGGCCGTTGCCGCCATGGAAGCGGGGAAAAACGTAATCAGCGAAAAGCCCATCACACTGAGTTCCGGGGATTTGCAGGAAATGTGGGACGCTTCCGTGAGAACCGGACGTTTCCTGACAGTTCACCAGAACAGACGCTGGGACGAAGATTTCCTGACGGTAAAAAAGATTCTGGAAGAGGGAAAGCTGGGGGAATTGTTCCGGCTGGAGTCCAGGGTGCATGGTTCCAGGGGAATTCCCGGGGACTGGCGGCAGGAAAAAGAGCATGGCGGCGGCATGATTCTGGACTGGGGCGTACATCTTCTGGACCAGATACTGCTTTTGTCTGGAAATGTGTCCCTGCGCAGGGTATATGCCACCAAAACCCATGTGACCAACCAGCTTGTGGACGATGGCTTCCGGGCAGAACTGGAATTTGAAAACGGAGTCAGCGTTCTGGTGGAGGTGGGAACCAGCAATTTTGTTTCCCTTCCCAGATGGTATGTGCTGGGGGCAAATGGTACAGCCATTATCCAGGACTGGGAACTGCACGGAAAAATTGTGCGGGCTTCCGGCGTGGACGAAAAGGATGTGGCACCGGTGATCACTGCCGCGGGACTTACCAAAACCATGGCTCCCAGAAGGGATGACAGTATTTTTACGGAAGAACTGCCCCGGGTGGAGAGCGATGTGAGAGACTTTTACAAGAATGTGATGGCGGTGCTGGAAGGCAGGGAAGAAAGCCTGATCCGTCTTCCGGAAGTGATGCGCGTCATGAAACTGATGGAAGCCATTGAAAAATCCGCAGACGCAGGGGAAGTTGTGGCGTTTGAACCATAAAATAATCCGGCGGGAAATGCACTGTGGTAAAGTAAAGCAAGTGAATCAAAAAAGAGAGGGAAATACTATGACAGCATTGAAAATTGCCGCCCAGGTATATTCTGTGCGGGAGCAGGCGGAAAAAGATTTTCCGGGAACCATGAAGGCGCTGAAAGAATGCGGCTATCAGGGGGTGGAGCTGGCGGGCTTATACGGCCATGCCCCGGAAGAGATTCGGGACTGCCTGAAAAAAGAAGGGCTTGTGCCGGTGAGCGCCCATGTGGCACTGGATTTGTTCCTGCAGGATATGGAAAAAACCATTCAGGATTACCGGACTATCGGATGTGAATATATCGGAATTCCGTATATGCCGGGAGAGCGTCTCTTTGGCGGGGAAAAATACCAGGAAACCTGCGCGTTTCTGAAGAAGCTGTCCGCCCGGTGCAGGGAGCAGGGCATGACGCTGCTGTACCACAACCATACTGCGGAATTCCAAAAGACTGCCAACGGCACTTATGTGCTGGATGAACTGTTTTCCGGCATGGAGCCCGGGGAGCTGCAGCCGCAGCTGGACACCTGCTGGGTGAAGGTGGCCGGGGTGGATCCGGTGGCCTATTTGGAAAAATATAAAAACCGCTGTCCGGTAGTACATATGAAGGACTTCCGCAGAGAGGGAGAAAAAGTGGAGCTGGTGGCGCTGGGACAGGGCGAACAGGACGTGGCCGCCATAGCCGCAAAGGCGCTGGAATGCGGGGCAAAGTGGCTGGTGGTGGAACAGGATGACCATCCCTACGGGACGCCCATGGACAATATGCGGGAAAGCATCCGCTGTCTGCAAAGAGAAGGCTGAATCCTGGGTGGAAATAAGCCCGGAGGGATGCGCCGGGGATATCTGACCTGACGGAAAAAACGTAAAGTTTCTTTCATTAATAGGTGTGTCGAAGCGACTTTACTCTTTAGTGCTATCGCGCAGCGATTTAAACTAGTCCAGCTAAGAAAAGTCAAGAGCTATTGAAAATAATTTGTGGTGGACAGTAAAGTCGCAAAGGCGCACGAGAGGAACTTTTATGAGATTCCTTTCGAAAGAAAAGTTTCTCTCATTAATAGGTGTGTCGAAGCGACTTTACCCTTTAGTGCTATCGCGCAGCGATTTAAACTAGTCCAGCTAAGAAAAGTCAAGAGCTATTGAAAATAATTTGTGGTGGACAGTAAAGTCGCAAAGGCGCACGAGAGGAACTTTTATGAGATTCCTTTCGAAAGAAAAGTTTCTCTCATTAATAGGTGTGTCGAAGCGACTTTACCCTTTAGTGCTATCGCGCAGCGATTTAAATTAGGAGGTTTGAGGATGAGAAAATTAAAAGTAGGAGTTGTGGGATGCGGGGGGATTGCCAATGCAAAGCATCTTCCTGCCATGAAGAGAAACGGAAATTTTGAACTGGTGGCTTTCTGCGACCTATTGGAGGAGAGAGCGCTGAAAGCGAAGGAAGAGTACGGCACAGAGGACGCAAGGGTGTACACGGACTACCAGGAACTGCTGAAGGAAGATGTGGAGGCAGTGTATGTGCTGACCCCCAACAGTTCCCATGCGCCAATAAGCATCGCCGCCATGGAGGCCGGAAAGCATGTTATGTGTGAAAAGCCCATGGCGAAGACTTATGCGGAGGCGAAGGCCATGGTGGAAACCGCGGAGAGAACGGGAAAAGTCCTGATCATTGGATATCAGAACCGCTATAGGGCGGA
The DNA here is from genome assembly GCA_910577185.1 of uncultured Acetatifactor sp. Taxonomy (GTDB): domain Bacteria; phylum Bacillota; class Clostridia; order Lachnospirales; family Lachnospiraceae; genus Acetatifactor. Next base: position 25,592 of record CAJTLR010000030.1, on the reverse strand, counting down.
TTCCGTTTACCTCAAGAGCGCCTGCCAGGCCGGGGAACTGGGAGAAATTTATTATGCCAAAGCACATGCCATCAGAAGGAGGGCCGTTCCTACCTGGGGTGTATTTCTGGATGAAGAGAAACAGGGCGGCGGGCCACTGATCGATATCGGTACCCATGCGCTGGACCTCACACTGTGGATGATGGACAATTATGAGCCCGAGATGGTGATGGGTTCCGTGTACCGTAAGCTGGCCGACCAGAAGGACACCGGAAATGCCTGGGGAGACTGGGATCCCGAAATCTTTACCGTGGAGGATTCCGCGTTCGGGTATATTAAAATGAAAAACGGCGCCACCATAAACCTGGAATCTTCCTGGGCGCTGAATACCCTGGACGTGAGGGAGGCACAGACCACTCTCTGCGGTACAAAGGGTGGAGCAGACATGGCGGATGGTCTGAGAATCAACCGGGTCAGCCACGGAAGACAATGTGTGGAGAAGCCGGATCTGGCAGCGGGAGGCGTGGCTTTCTTTGACGGAGCGGCAGAGCGGCCTGACGACGTGGAACAGAGAGTGTTCTATCATGCCATTGTGGACGGGGAACCCCTGACGGTGGAACCCAGACAGGCCATGGTGGTGACACAGATTCTGGAGGCCATTTATGAATCCGGAAGAACCGGCAGGGCGGTTTATTTCTGCGAGCAATGAGGAAAACAGCCATGTTTGCATGGCCGGAAACAGAAACAGTACCATTTCAGGCAGGACGTTTCGGGAAAATCCGTATTTACGGAACTTGCGGCAGGGAAAACGTCCGGACCGGATAGGAGAACAAATATGAAGCTTGGCAGGATTGCGTGGTTTGAGGAGGCAGATTTCCAGGGCGCCAAAGACCGCGGCATGGAATTTATTGAACTGGATGTAAATGACAGGGCAGAAATGTTTCTGGAGAATGTGGAGACGATCCGCGGCAGAAGCGAGAAATACCAGATGCCCATAGGCGCGGTGGGACGCTGGGGAAGCAGGCGTATCTGCCGTGAGGGCATCTGCCGTGAGGAACTGGAGCTGGAGTGCAGACTGATTGACGCCGCCGCCCGGCTGGACTGCGGCATTTATATCACCGGCTGCAATTATGTGGAGGAGCTGTCCTATTATGAAAACTGTACCCTGGCAATTTCTTATTTTGAGAAACTGATTGCCCACGGGAAGGAAAAGGGCGTGAAGATTGCCACCTACAACTGCAGATGGGATAATTTTGTCTGCGATCCCATGGCATTCACCCTGATTCACGGACATGTGAAGGATCTGTATATCAAATATGATCCTTCCCACTGTATTTATGCCGGAGGGGATTATCTCCAGGAAGCCAGGGACTGGGCACACCGGTTTTTGCATGTGCACCTGAAGGGATCTCTGGTCATCGGCGGGCAGCGCTATGATGATCCCCCGGCAGGGATGGACCAGACCGACTGGGGTGCATTTCTGGCAATTCTTTATGCAAAGGGATATGACGGTAATTTAAGCATTGAACCTCATTCCCAGAACTGGAAAGGGGAACTGGGGGAGAAGGGAATCGATTATACCATTCGTTACTTCCGGAATCTGATGCTGTAAAGCGGCCGGGGACACAGTCCGGACAGTCTCTGCTTTTCCCGGCCGAAAGATGGAAGGCGGCCATAGGCGGATACTGTGCCGCCGTCCGGATATAGCTGTACCGGAATATTGCACAGGGGCACCCATCGGCAGAGCGGGTGCCCCTGTACGTGTCTGGAAAATGTTTTCCGGGTATTGTTTCCGGGAACGGGGAAACTGTCCCCGAAAGAGAGCGCCGGCCTTACAGTACGGTCAGCATCAGCATTTCCACACTCATGACATCATTCATACGGCCGGTCTTGACGGCTTCTTCTGCCTCCACGCATTTTTTCACTGCCTCCCGCAGGACACTGGTCTTAAAGTTTGCGGCCTGATTCAGGTATTTTCCCACGATAAACGGCGCCAGACCGACTTTGGAGCCGATACTTTTGTTGTCGAAACCCTTGCTTCGCAGTTCCTTTACCTGCAGCAGCATATTGCACTGTCTGGCTATGAGAAACAGAATGCGCATGGGCGGCTCCTTCAGCGCCAGCAGGTCATAGTACAGCGCCAGGGCCTGTTTGGGCTGCCCGGCGGCGATGGCATTGATCATGTCAAAGATATGGTTGCTGACGCGGGTGGTGCAGATGGCCTCCACGTCCTGCGCCGTGACGATATCCCGGTCCCCGCAGTAACAGACAAGCTTTTCCAGCTCCATCTGAATATTTTCCATATCCGTGCCGGTTTTGGACAAAAAAAGCAGCACGGTTGATTCGGCAATTTTTTTGCCCTCCCTGGCCAGAATGCCCGCCACCCATCTCTTCAGTGTGTTTTCGTCCTGAACCGCAAATTCCGCGGAATATCCCCGGGACTGTACGGCTTTATAGAGTCTGCTGCGCTTGTCCACCTCGCTTTCCGTAAAGACAAAGTATGTGCTCTCATTGGGGGAGGCCAGATATTCCGCCAGTTTTTCCCCGCCGGATTTAAAGAGTCCGCTGTCGGTGACAAAGATCACCCGCCGGTCCGCAAAAAAGGGCAGTGTCTCTGCCAGGTCCACGATTTCTGCCACGGAAATGTTCCTGCCCTCATAAAAATGCGTGTTCATGGTATCTCCCTCTTCACAGAGGCATTTCTGCAGTTTTTCCCGGTACTGTCTGCGCAGATACCTTTCTTCCCCGTACAAAAGGTAAATCTGCCGGAAGCTTCCGCGCTTGATATCTTCATTCAGCTGTCTCATATTTTAAAATCCTTATCCCGAAATTTATGTGATCCGTCATTATTGTGCATTTACTGGCCGGGAATTGTCAAGTATTTTCAGAAAAACTTTTAAAAAAGAATGACGTCAGAAAGAAGTCTAAATAGCGGCAAAATTAGCTTCAATTTGAAAAAATTGTGTAATCAGAATATGACAAATTTTATAATTTTTTTGAAAATATTGCCAAATAAAGACGAATTGGCAAATTCTGTGTAATAATTTGACAAAACCGCACGAAAAGCGCGACGGTTTGGAGTTGATGTATCAAACATTTCTCTTTTATAATGGGAAAGGACGAATTTAGACAATTTGTGTAATGCTTCTGCCATGCGCCGGAAGGACGGAGAGGGAGGAGATACAGCTTTTGGCGTTACGGAGGCAGGGCCGCAATTCTTCGCAAGGAGGTAGTTTGATGGAACAGTTGAATATCACGGCTACGAAGGATAATGAGAAAATATACAAAATTCTGGGAGACCTGATGAGCGGGGACAAAGAGTTCCAGATCATGATTACAGTGCCTTCCGGAAAGAACGGAAGTGCGCACACCGGTACGCAGGAATTACAAAAGACAGTGGATACCAGGGATCTGGAGCAGGATGTGACGGACATGATACATGAAATCGGTGTTCCGGCACATATTAAAGGATACCAGTATCTGCGGGAAGCAATCATGATGTCCGTGGACGACCCGGGAATGATCAGCTCCATCACCAAAATTCTCTATCCTACCATAGCAAAGCGCTTTTCAACCACACCCAGCCGTGTGGAACGCGCGATTCGACATGCCATTGAAGTGGCCTGGAGCCGGGGAAGAATGGAAACGCTGGATGCCCTGTTCGGTTACACCATTGATACGGGAAAGGGAAAGCCGACCAATTCGGAGTTTATTGCCCTGATTGCGGACAAAATACGTCTTTCCTACAAAATGCAGTGAAAAGTTTTGGATTCCGGTAAAAGAAAAGCTTTCCACCGAACCGTAAATGTTGTATAATAAAAGTGTATCATACACTTTAGATGTGGTCATTGGAGGGTTCGGATGAAGAAAATTCTTTTTGCGGCGTCAGAGGGAGTGCCTTTTATCAAAACAGGCGGTCTGGCCGATGTGGTGGGGTCCCTGCCGAAATGTGTTGACAAGCAGTATTTTGACGTGAGGGTCATTCTTCCCAAATATGCCTGTATGAAACAGGAAATGAAGGATAAGATGAGATATGTGACCCATTTTTACCTTGACTTCAACTGGACGAGCGCGTATGTGGGAGTTCTGGAAGCAGAAGAAGAGGGTGTACATTATTATTTCATTGACAATGAATATTATTTCAGCGGTGACAAAGTTTACACCAATGATCCCAAGTGGGAGATTGAGAGATATGTTTATTTCTCAAAGGCTGTCCTTTCCGTGCTGCCGGTGGTGGGATTCCAGCCGGACGTGATTCATTGTCATGACTGGCAGACGGGGCTGATTCCGGTTTATATGAAGGAAAGGTTCCGGGGAGGAGATTTTTACCGCAACATGAAGTCGGTGATCACCATCCATAATCTGAAGTTCCAGGGAAAATGGGATACCAAGACCGTGCGGAGCATTACGGGGCTTTCCGATTATTTCTTTACTGCCGATAAGCTGGAGGCCTATAAGGATGCCAATCTGCTGAAGGGCGGCATTGTCTATGCGGATGCGGTGACTACGGTCAGTGATACTTATGCGGAAGAGATTAAGACTCCTTTTTACGGGGAAGGGCTGGATGGCCTCCTCAGGGCCAGAAGCGGCGACCTGCGGGGAATCGTGAACGGCATCGACTATGAGGAATTCAATCCTGCCACGGATAAGCTCATCGCAAACCCCTATGACGCCGTGAATTTCCGGAAGGAGAAAGTGAAAAACAAGCGGGCCCTGCAGCAGGAGCTGGGACTTTGCTGCGATGACAGGAAGATGATGATCGGCGTGGTCTCCAGGCTTACGGACCAGAAGGGATTCGACCTGATTGCCTATGTGATGGATGAAATGTGCCGGGATGACATTCAGCTGGTGGTGCTGGGAACCGGGGAAGAACGGTATGAAAATATGTTCCGCCATTTTGCATGGAAGTACGGCGACAAGGTTTCTGCCAATATATATTATTCCGATGCACTGTCCCACAAAATTTACGCTTCCTGCGACGCGTTCCTGATGCCATCCCTTTTTGAGCCCTGCGGGCTGAGCCAGCTGATGTCGCTGCGCTACGGGACGATTCCCATTGTGCGTGAGACGGGAGGCCTGAAGGATACGGTGGAGCCTTACAACGAGTTCGAAAGCAGGGGAACAGGCTTCAGCTTTACCAATTACAATGCCCATGAGATGCTGAATGCAGTGCGGTATGCCGAACGCATCTATTATGACAAGAAGCGCGAATGGAACAAAATGGTCGACAGGGCCATGGCGGCGGATTTCTCATGGCATGTGTCTGCGGCAAAGTATCAGGAAATGTACGACTGGCTGATAGGTTGAAACTATGTCCGAAAATGGTAGCAAGAAAAACAGCTTTATAGTGCAGGCCGGTATTCTGGCTGCAGCCGGGATTATCAGCAGGATTATCGGGCTCCTTTACAGGGGCCCTTTGCATCGTGTCATCGGTGACCTTGGCCTGGGCTACTACCAGACGGCCCACAATTACTATACCATTGTGCTGCTGATTTCCTCTTACAGCATTCCCTCTGCCATTTCAAAGGTGATAGCCCAGAAACTGGGAATGCGGGAATACCGGAATGCCCACAGAATTTTCAAATGTGCCCTGTGGTATGTTATGGCAGTGGGAGGAGGGGCCAGCCTTCTTCTTTTTTTCGGGGCAGAGATTTTTCTGTCCCCCCAGGAGGCGGCGGTATTGCGTGCTTTTGCACCCATCATTTTTGTCTATGGCATTCTGGGGGTTTTAAGGGGATATTTCCAGGCCCATAAAAGCATGATACAGACTTCCGTATCCCAGATTCTGGAGCAGATTGCAAATGCCATTGTCAGCATAGGGGCGGCGTACCTGCTGATTCAGGGCACCATGGGAACCATGGAGATGCCCGAACTGGAGGCGGACCAGATCAGCCGGGCCACCTATGGAGCCGTGGGAAGCGCCCTGGGGGCAGGAGCCGGTGTGCTTGTGGCATTACTGTTCATGATAGGGGTATACGGACTGAACCGGAAAGTGATTTTCAGGAGAATCCGGGCAGACCGGCATATGAACGAGGATTCCTACAAGCTGATTATGCGGAATATTGTGATGGTGGTAACGCCTTTCATCCTAAGCACTGCTGTCTATAATCTGAGCGGAACGGTCAATAATACCATCTACACCCAGGTGCTGCCAAACCTGAAAGAACTGGACAAAGTAACCGTTTCTTCCAGATGGGGGGCATTTTCCGGCCAGGCACAGACCATTTCCAATATCCCCGTGGCTTTTGCCACGGCCCTGGCAGCGGCGGTGATACCATCCATAGCCCAGCTGGCGGCCTATGGGGATGAAAAGGGGGTAAGACAGAAAATTGCCCTGGCAGTGAAATCCATTATGCTGATTTCCATTCCCTGCGCGGTGGGACTGCTGGTGCTGGCAAGGCCCGTGACGGGATTGCTGTTCCGCAATGTGCAGGAGACGGAAGACCTGGTGACGGGGCTTCTGATGTCCCTTTCTCTCTCGGTGATTTTTTACGCGTTTTCCACCCTGAACAGTTCCATACTGCAGGGGCTGGGAAAGGTGAACCGTCCTATTGTGAACGCCGCAATCGCCCTGGCAGTACAGACCGCAGCGGCGGTACTGCTGCTTCTGTACACGGATTTGGATTTATACAGTATCGCCATAGCAAACACTCTGTACTCTGGCGTCATGTGCATCCTGAACCAGTGGGCAGTCCGGAGGGCGGCGGGATACAGGCAGGAAATCATGAAGACCTTTGTGGTTCCGGCCCTTGCGGCGGCATGTATGGGGGCTGTGGCCTGGGCATCTTACGAAGGGCTTCTGATGCTGACCGAATCCTCCAGAATCTCCGTGGTGGCGGCCATCGGGCTGGCGGTCTGTGTGTATTTTGCGATGCTGCTTCTGTTCCGGGGCATTTCGGAGGAAGAGCTGAGAAGTTTCCCGAAAGGACATCTGATGGTGAGACTTGCAAAAAAATTAAGGCTGATGAAATAATCAGCCTCTTTTATATGCGCAGGGGCGCGTAAGGAAATCAGCAGGGAAAGCTGCACGCGCCCCGCGCGGCGAGCAGAGGAGAAGGGCGTTCCCCTGCTGGATTGCACAGCCCCCGCCCCTTACGGCAGGGTCACTGACTCCGTTTCCCCCGCCAGCGCAATGCCGGAAATATCGCTGTCGATGGTCATGGAATAATTGGTATAATAGACCACAAATCCGGGTCTGGCGCCTCCGGGTTTCTTGACATGTTTTTTCTGGATATAGTCAATCTCTACTTTCTCGTGTCCCCGGCCCCGGGAATAATAGGCCGCCAGACGGGCTGCCTCCTCAAAAGTGCGGTCGGGAAGTTCTTCCGCGTTTCCGATTTTCACCACCACATGGGAACCGGGCATCTGTTTGGCATGAAACCACCAGTCATTTCCCGTGGCGAATTTGAAAGTCAGTTCATCGTTCTGGTAATTATTCTTGCCCACATACATATGAAAGCCGTCACTGCTGATATAGTGGTAGGGCCTGCTGGTGATTTTCTGCTTTTTTGCGGAACCCTTTCTGCGGATATAGCCGCTCTCGGTGAGTTCCTCCTTGATCTGGGTCAGGTCTTCTTCGTGCAGCGCGATGTCCAGGGAGGCGGATATGGATTCCAGATGGTCGATTTCGGTTTTGACTTCTTCGGTCAACTTCCCCAGCGCTTCATAAGTCCGTTTCATCTTTCCGTATTTATCGAAATATTTTGTGGCATTTTCCGCGGCGGTCAAAGTGGGATCCAGCGGGATGGTAACCGGTTCGCCGGTATAATAATTCACTGCTTCCAGGGACTTTGCACCCGGCAGGGCATGATAACCGTAAGTGTGGAGAAGTTCCCCGTAAAGACGGTAGGTTTCCCGCTTTTCCGTGTCTTTTATCTGACGCAGCTGGAGGTCGTATTTTTTTACGTTCCGTTCCAGGGCAGTCTGCACAATGCGGCGCAGATCCGCGGATTTCTGCCGGATGCGGGTGAGGGTATTTTTTTCCGCATAATAATGCTCCAGCAGTTCCGACATGGAGTCATAGGGTACGGTGCTGTCTCCGGAAAGGGGGCCGCCGGCGTACAATGTCAGGGGAAGCGCGGAGAATTCTACAGGATTTCCCTTTGTGTAGGCGATGTTGGGGGAGAATTGTTCCTCCCGGACAGCTGCAGTCATCCGGGAAAACGCGCGGTATAATGCTTCATAGTCCGAGTCGGTCAACGCGGCGGAAGGACGTTCCCCGTCCACATTTGCCTGATGGCAGAGTTCCTGGGCCAGAATGGGGGAAATCCCGGTGAAGCTGCCATATACGGCCTGAAACACCATCCGGGGCCGGGAGGCAAGGGCGTTTCGGAAAGCCGGAAAATCCGTCTGCAGGGCGTCCAGCTTATCCTGGGTCTGTGCCACGAAATAAGGCTTTCCCGGCAGGACTTCCCGGAGGGAACTCACCGCCGCGGACACATGCTTGATGCTGTCGATGATCATGTCGTTTTCATCGCAGAAGATAATATTGCTGTGCTTGCCCATGATCTCCACGATCAGGGTCTTGCGGCGCAGATCCCCCAGCTCGTCCAGATGCTCAATTCCGATGCGCACGATACGCTCCAGGCCCGGCTGGGAAATGTCCGTGATCCGGCCGTTCTGCAGGTGCTTGCGCAGGAGCATGCAGAAATTGGGGGCTGTGAGGGGACTGGGTTTGTTGGTCTGCGTCAGATAGATCAGGGGGAGGGATGCCTCCGCGGAAAGCAGCAGACGTTTCTGGCCCCCCGGCTGTTTTATGGTCAGAAGCAGTTCGTCCGCTTCCGGCTGTGCGATTTTATACAGGCGCCCGCCTGTGAGTTCGCGTTTTAATTCAGATACTACACTGGCTATGGTTACGCCGTCAAATGCCATGATGATACCTCCCGCCTGAAACTGTGGTGTAAACAGTATGAAAAAAGTGTGTCGGTGCAACGGAAAGAGCTTCCTCAGATTTCTGTCCGGACACCCCTGCTTTTCAGGAAAGCCACAATGGCGCTGGCGTTCTCGGTGCGGAAATCGTCGAAGGTGATCAGCTTCTTTCCATCATTCGTATATACAATATAGGATCTTCCGCCCATGGACACTTTTTGCAGGTCCCGGTAGGAAAGGGTCCTGGCAGGTCCGAAGGGAGGGGTGTACAGAATGTCGCTGCCCCGGAATACGACTTCACTGCGCCGGAACATGATCAGCAGGATGATGCAGACCAGGCACAGGAGGCCGTAGATGACAGCGCTGGTTATGGCATATACGGAGCCTTCCCGGGCCACCATAAGCAGGGAGAACAGGATCCGCAGGATCATCAGGGTCAGAAGAGCGCTTGTGATTGTTTTTGCAGTACTGTTATTGCGTATTTTGTAAGAATTCATATTTCCGGCATCTCCTTTGTATCAGGTTCTGTAACTGCATACAGAGTATATCATATCCGGCAGGCAAAGTCTATTCCCTTTGTCCGGGAAGTCCTGAAAAATGTGGGCGTCTGTAACTGCCGGTGAAAAATCGCAACAGCCCTTGACGCTTTCCGAAACTTATCTTATAATAAAATGGAATAGGCAATTTATGGGTTCATTACCCGGACAGGAGAATCCCATGATCAAAAGCATGACAGGTTTCGGCAGATGCGAGGTCACCGAGAACAACAGAAAGTTTACAGTGGAGATAAAGTCAGTGAACCACCGGTATCTGGATGTCAATATTAAGATGCCCAAGGCGCTTTACTTTTTTGAATCTGCTATCCGCAGTGAATTAAAGGGCTATATTTCCCGGGGCAAGGTGGATGTGTTCGTCACATATGAGGATTTTTCGGACCATACATCCATGATACGGTACAACCGGGATGTGGCGGAGGCGTACCTGGGTTATATGCGCCGAATGGCAGAGGATTTTGGTCTGGAGGATGATGTAAAGGTCAGCGTACTTTCCCGGTTTCCGGAGGTTTTCACCATGGAGGACAGCGGGACGGACGAGGAGGAGCTGTGGAAGGGACTGCAGAAGGCGGTTGTGGGTGCAGCGGGGATGTTTGTGGATGCCCGCACCGTGGAAGGCGGACATCTGAAGGCTGATTTGCTGGAAAAGCTGGAAGGGATGAACGGGCTGGTGGATTTTATCTCCCGGCGGTCTCCCGCCATTATTGAGGAGTACCATAGAAAGCTGGAAGAGCGGGTGCGGGAGCTTCTGGGGGATGCGCATGTGGATGAGGCCAGACTGGTGACGGAGGTTACGGTCTTTGCGGACAAGGTATGCGTGGACGAGGAGCTGGTGAGACTGCGCAGCCATATTAAGACCACCGGGGACACCCTGGTCCAGGGGGGAAGCGTGGGCAGGAAGCTGGATTTTATTGCCCAGGAGATGAACCGGGAGGCAAACACGATTCTGTCCAAGGCCAGCGATCTGGAGATATCCAATTCCGCCATTGAGCTAAAGACAGAGATTGAGAAGATACGGGAACAGATTCAGAACATAGAATAGGGGTCGGAGAGGATGCTAATCCATATCGGTTTCGGCAATATCGTGAACACATCCAAGATCATTGCCATAGTCAGCCCCGAGTCGGCGCCCATCAAGAGGCTGGTACAGAATGCAAAGGAAAAGGGGCTGGCCATAGATGCCACCCAGGGGCGCAGGACAAAATCCGTACTGATCATGGAGGGCGGGCAGGTGGTGCTTTCGGCCCTTCTGCCGGATACCATCGCAGGGCGGCTGCAGGGAACCACGGAGGATTCGGAGGAATAATAATTATGGAAAAAAAGGGAATTCTGATTGTCATTTCGGGTTTTTCCGGCGCCGGAAAGGGTACACTGGTAAAAGAGCTTATGCGCCGGCACGGGGAGTATGCCCTGTCGGTTTCCATGACAACCCGTAACCCCAGGCCGGGGGAAACGGAGGGCGTGGAGTATTTTTTTACGGACAAGGCGCATTTTGAAGAGACCATAGCCGCCGACGGGCTGGTGGAATACGCGGTTTACTGCGGCAATTATTACGGAACGCCCAGGGCCTATGTGGAGGAGCAGCTGGAGGCTGGCAAACATGTCATACTGGAGATAGAGATACAGGGAGCCCTGAAAATCAAGAAAAAATTTCCGGAGAGCCTGCTGGTTTTCGTGACGCCTCCCAGCGGGGAAGAACTGGTCCGCAGGCTTCAGGGGAGGGGGACGGAGAGCGCGGAGGTCATAGAAAAGCGCCTGGCCCGTGCCGTGGAGGAATCAGAAGGCGTGGAGGCCTATGATTATATTGTTGTAAATGATGACCTGGGGGAATGTGCGGAGGAAATCCATTTTCTGGTGGAGGCCTGCCGCAGGGCGCCTGTAAGAAGGGGCGCGTTTATCAATGAGATCAGAAGACAGCTGAGTGGCTTTGTGAAAGGAGAACGGGAGTAATGTTACATCCATCTTATTCGGACCTGATGAAAGTAGTGAACAGCGAGGTAGAGCAGGGAGAGGCGCCGGTGGTCAGCAGCCGGTATTCCATTGTCATGGCCACGTCCAGAAGGGCAAGGCAGATCATCGGCGGGGAGGAAGCGCTGGTGGCCGGGGGCAGGGACAAGAAACCTTTGTCCGTGGCGGTGGAAGAGCTGAATCAGGGAAAGATCAAGATACTGGGCGGAGAGTGAGCGGCGCCCGGCAAGCAGGTAGCTGGTGATTTGCCAGCTACTTTCGTATGAGACGAAAACCAAAAACTTCGGATCAGAGGAGCAGGTTGAATAGCATGAATATTATGTTTGTTTCGCTGGGCTGTGACAAAAATCTGGTGGATACGGAAATGATGCTGGGGCTTTTGCAGAAAAAGGGATACGCCTTTACCGACGACGAGAAGCAGGCGGATGTGGTGGTGGTAAACACCTGCTGCTTTATCGGGGATGCCAAGGAAGAAAGCATACAGGCGCTGCTGGAGATGGGGGAACTGAAAAAAACGGGCAGGCTGAAAGGCCTGATCGCGGCGGGATGCCTGGCCCAGCGCTACGGGGAGGAGATCCGGAAGGAAATCCCGGAGGTGGATGCCCTTGTGGGTACCATGGCGACGGAAGACATTGCCGCGGCGGTGGAGGAAGTCCTTCAGGGCCGGGGCGGGAGCCACTACCGGGATCTGGACACTGCGCCCGCGGTGTGCAGGGAGCGGGTGGTGACCACGGGAGGACACTACGCCTATCTGAAGATTGCCGAAGGATGCGGCAAGCATTGTACTTACTGTGTCATCCCGAAGGTAAGGGGAAATTACAGAAGCGTTCCCATGGAGGAACTGGAAGCCCAGGTGAGAAATCTTGCGGAAGGCGGCGTCAGGGAACTGATACTGGTGGCCCAGGAGACCACGCTATACGGCGTGGATCTGTACGGGGAGAAAAGCCTGCCCAGGCTGCTCCACAGGCTTGCCTGTGTTCCGGGAATCCGCTGGATCCGGATTTTGTACTGCTATCCGGAGGAGATCACGGAAGAACTGATGGACACCATAGCCGCCGAGCCGAAGATATGCCATTATCTGGATATTCCCATACAGCATGCTTCGGATTCCGTGCTGAAGCGAATGGGCAGGCGCACCACCCAGAAGGAACTGCGCTGGAGGATCGGCAGACTGCGGGAGAGAATTCCCGATATCTGTCTCAGGACCACCCTGATCAGCGGGTTTCCCGGGGAGACACAGGAGGATTTTGAGGAACTGTACCGGTTTGTCAATGAGATGGAATTCGACAGGCTGGGAGTTTTCCCGTATTCCAGGGAAGAGGATACCGCAGCAGCAGCCATGCCAGGGCAAATAAAAGATTCCGTGAAAGAAAAAAGACGGGACGAACTGATGGAACTGCAGCAGGCCATTGCTTTTGAAAAGGCCGAAGATATGATCGGACGCAGGCTGACGGTGATGATTGAGGGAAAAGTCGCGGACGAGGATGTATATGTGTCCAGAACTTACCGGGATGCGCCCAATGTGGATGGATATCTGTTCGTGAAAACCACCGCAAGTCTGGTTTCAGGGGATTTTGTAAAAGTGCTTGTGACAGACTCCAATGAATACGATCTGGTGGGGGAACTGGCGGATGACGGGGAGGATTTTGTATGAGTAAAATGAATTTGCCCAATAAGCTGACGATATTCAGGATTGTTTTGATCGTTCCTTTTATTCTTCTGCTTTTGGGAGAGGGCAGCGGCTGGAAGTGGTTTAGTGCCATCTTCGGGGGCATTATGGAATATGTGGATTATATTGCCCTGGGAGTCTTTATTGTGGCAAGCCTCACGGACCTGATTGACGGCAAAATAGCCAGGAAGTACAATCTGGTGACGAATTTCGGCAAGTTCATGGATCCGCTGGCAGACAAGCTGCTGGTCAGCGCGGCGCTGATCGCCCTGGTGGAGATGGACAGGATTCCGGCCTGGATTGTGATCGTGATTATCAGCAGGGAATTCATCATCAGCGGATTCCGGCTGGTGGCCGCCGACAATCATGTGGTGATTGCCGCCAGCTACTGGGGAAAGTTTAAGACGGTTTTCCAGATGGTGATGGTCTGCCTTCTGATTGCGGATATTCCGAAACTCCGGCTGGTGACGGAGATTGTAATGTGGGTGGCGCTGGCGCTGACGGTGGTGTCCCTGGTGGATTACCTGATAAAAAATAAAAATGTGATGCTGGAACAAAAATAGTTTCGGAAAGCAGGGAGAGTATGAATGTTGAATTGGTTTGCGTGGGAACGGAACTTTTGCTGGGAAGCATTGTAAATACGAATGCGGCGTATCTGTCGGAAAAATGTGCGGGCCTGGGGCTGTCCTGTTATTTTCAGACGGTTGTGGGAGATAATGGGGACAGACTTGCCCGGGTGCTTGGGACGGCCATGGAACGGTCGGACATTGTGATAGTCTGCGGAGGGCTGGGACCCACGGAGGATGACCTGACCAAGGAGACGGCGGCAAAGGTCTGCGGGAAAAAGATGTACCTCCATGAGCCCAGCAAGAAAGCCATAGAAAGCTTTTTTGCCTATAAGGGTATGGAACCCACGGACAATAACTGGAAACAGGCCATGTTGCCAGAGGGGGCCATTGTACTGCATAATCCCAACGGGACGGCGCCGGGTGTCATCATGGAAATGAAGGATGTGAAAGTGATTCTGCTTCCCGGCCCGCCCAACGAGCTCCAGCCCATGTTTGAGGAGAGCGTGGCGCCTTACCTGGCGTCGTTGACTGCCCAGGTCATCTGCTCCCAGACCGTGAAGATCTGCGGTGTGGGCGAAAGCAAGGCAGAGACGATGGTGATGGATCTGATTGACGGACAGACCAATCCCACCATTGCCACCTATGCCAAGACCGGGGAGGTCCATATCCGCGTGACGGCCAACGCGGGGGACAGGAAAAGCGCCGCAAAGCTTTTGAAGCCGGTGGTAAAGGAGCTGAAGGCACGTTTCGGCAACCATATTTACACCACGGAGGAAGACGTTACCCTGGAGAAGTCCGTGGTGGATCTGGCCCTGGCCAACAACCTGACCATCACCTGCGCGGAATCCTGCACCGGAGGAATGCTTTCCGCAAGGCTGATCAATGTGCCGGGGATTTCGGAGGTATATAAATCCGGTGTGGTCACTTATTCCAACAAGGCCAAGAGGAAACTGCTGGGAGTGAAGAAAAGCACTTTGCAGAAATACGGCGCGGTGAGCGAAAAAACCGCCGGGGAGATGGCAAAGGGAGCCCTTCTGATCAGCAGGGCCGATGTGTCGGTGGCCATCACGGGCATTGCCGGACCCGATGGCGGTACGGAGGAGAAGCCGGTGGGGCTGGTGTATATCGCCTGCAGCGTGAAGGGGAAAGTGACCGTGAAGGAGTGCCGGTTCTCCGGAAACAGGAACAAAATACGGGAATCTGCGGTATCGGCCGCCCTGGCCCTGATGAGGGGCTGTATCCTGGAATATTACAGTAAAGTCACGTTTGGAAAAAAGGAGTCCTGACTCCTTTTTTTGCTGGTGATCTATTGCCAGGAAGAAAAAACTGTGGTACACTTTTTTTGTCTGATACTTCGTAAGTACATTATTCTTGCATTCCGGCATTTTCGCCACAAGTTTCAGAGAGCATGCAGCAGTCCGCACAGGCTGGGGAACTGTTAAGAGAATATACAGGGAGGGGGAATGCCTTTGAGGGATTTTTATGACACTCAAAATGTGATAATATAACAATATCTTGTTGAACAGGTTGACAAATGCAAACAAATGTTTTATCCTGATTACAGTCAGAACGTTTGTTCCTCACAGGGAAAGAAATCATAGTGTGAAAAATATATTTCACACGCAAATTTGTGCCTGCGGCCCAAATTCGCAGGTTACGGAAAGGCATGGAGATTTATATGGAAAAAGAAGAAAAACGCAAGGCGCTGGACGCGGCCATCAGCCACATCGAAAAACAATACGGAAAGGGTGCGGTGATGAAGCTGGGCGATCCCATTGCGCGGATGAATGTGGAGACCATTCCCACAGGCTCATTAAGCCTTGACATAGCCCTGGGGCTGGGCGGAATCCCCCGGGGAAGGATTGTGGAGATTTACGGCCCGGAGTCCAGCGGTAAGACCACGGTGACGCTCCATATGGTTGCGGAGGTACAGAAGATGGGGGGCATCGCGGGCTTTATCGACGCGGAGCATGCGCTGGATCCCGTGTATGCCAAAAATATAGGCGTGGATATCGACAATCTTTATATTTCCCAGCCGGATAACGGGGAGCAGGCACTGGAGATCGCAGAGACCATGGTGCGCTCGGGCGCCATTGATATCGTGGTGGTGGACTCCGTGGCGGCGCTGGTTCCCAAGGCGGAGATCGATGGGGAGATGGGGGACAGCCATGTGGGACTGCAGGCCCGGCTGATGTCCCAGGCTTTGAGAAAGCTCACGGCAGTGATCAGCAAATCCAACTGCGTGGTGGTATTTATCAACCAGCTCCGGGAGAAGGTGGGCGTGATGTTCGGAAACCCGGAGACCACCACCGGCGGGCGTGCCCTGAAGTTTTATTCCTCCGTGCGCCTGGACGTGCGCAGAATTGAGTCCCTGAAGCAGGGTGGGGACGTCATCGGAAACCGCACCAGGGTAAAAGTGGTGAAGAATAAGATCGCCCCTCCTTTTAAGGAGGCTGAATTTGACATTATGTTCGGCAAAGGGATCTCCAGGGAAGGAGACATTCTGGATTTGGCTGCAAACCTGGACATCATTGTGAAATCGGGCGCCTGGTATGCCTATGAGGGAAATAAGATCGGCCAGGGACGTGAGAATGCGAAGCAGTATCTAAGGGAGCATCCGGACGTGTGGGAGGCCGTTGACGCCAAAGTGCGTGAAAAGCACGGTTTCGGGGCGGCGCCTGCAGAGATGTCGGATTCGGGAGTGGTAAACCTTGCAAAACAGAAGTCCGGGGGAAAGTCCGGAGGCAGGTCCAAGGCATCTGCCAAGGCGGAAGCGCAGCCGGAGGCACAGGAGAGTGCGGGAAGTACGGAAGGCGAAGCCGGGCAGGAAGAATGAGGAGCCGGGGCTCCCGGCAAGGGGGGAAATGTGACAGGACAGCTGCGGGTGCAGCGTGACAGGGGGATATATGACAGTCACACAGATCGAGGAAATATCCAAATCCCGTGTCAGGATACTGATTGACGAAGCTTTCGCCTTTGTGCTGTACAAAGGCGAACTGCGTTCGTATCACATCCGGGAGGGGGAAGAGATGGGGGAGGAAGATTACCGGTCCATTCTCCATGAACTGCTGCCCAGACGGGCGAAGATACGCGCCATGAATCTGCTGAAGACAAGACCGTATACGGTGAAACAGCTGTATGACAAGCTGAAAACAGGGGGATACCCGGAGGAGGTCATACAGAGCGCGCTGGATTATGTGGCGGGTTTTCACTACACGGATGACCTGCGCTATGCGGTGTCCTATATCCGCAGCCATGAAAACGCCAGAAGCCGCAGACGGATAGAACAGGAACTTCAGGGAAAAGGAATCCCCAGGGACATACTGGAGCAGGCATGGGAAGCGTGGGAAGAAGAGGGTGGCAGCCAGGACGAGCAGGCCATGATCAGGGCGCTTCTGGAGAAGAAGGGCTTCCGGCCGGAGTCTGCGGACCGGAGGGAAAAGCAGAGGATGTACGCTTTTCTGATGCGGAAGGGATTTTCCGGAGAGCAGGTGCGCAGGGCGGTGCTTTCCGGGGAAAACTTTGAATGGGAATAAAACTTTGGTACGGAAATGGGATTTTCGGGAAGAAAAAACCACAATTTGGCTAAAATCTAATATTTTGTACAAATATCACAATAAACCATACTTTATTTTAGAAGATTTTTTGCAGAATATGGACACTCCTACTTGACAGAGAGGCAATTTGAGTTTAGAATGAGACTGTTGTGAATTGCTTGTTAGAATGTTTTTGAGTACATACATTCTATATAAGCTGTATGGCGGCAACGCTCATACGGTAAAATGTACAATGAAAACGGAATAGGAGGTGCCCCTGTAGATGCTTGAGATTGTAATTGCTGTGATGATATCTGTGGCAGTGACCGCAGTTGTGACTGCATATATTGTTTCCAGCTACCAGAAAAAGACTACGGAAACGACTATCGGAAACGCACAGGACAAGGCAAGGGAAATTATCGACGAAGCTCTGAAGGACGCAGAATCCAAGAAACGTGAATCGCTCCTGGAAGTAAAGGAAGAGTCCATTCGCACCAAGAATGAACTGGACAAAGAGATCAAGGAACGCAGGGCGGAGGTACAGCGCTCTGAACGCAGGATTCAGCAGAAGGAAGAGAACATCGATAAGAAAACCGAAGCACTCGAAAGGCGCGAGACAAATTTGGCAGCCAAGGAAGAAGCCCTGAACAAGGTCAAAGTCGAGGTTTCCAAATTAAATGAACAGCGCCTGCAGGAACTGGAACGAATTTCCGGATTAACCTCTGAACAGGCAAAAGACTACTTGTTGAAAATTGTTGAAGACGAAGTAAAGCATGAAACGGCCGTGATTATCAAGGAAATGGAGAGTCGCGCCAAAGAAGAAGCAGACAAGAAAGCGAGAGATTATGTGGTGTCAGCCATACAGAGATGTGCGGCGGACCATGTCTCGGAGACCACGATTTCCGTGGTGCAGCTTCCCAACGACGAGATGAAGGGAAGAATTATCGGGCGGGAGGGACGTAATATCCGTACCCTGGAGACGCTGACCGGTGTGGATCTGATTATAGACGATACGCCGGAGGCTGTCATTCTGTCCGGATTTGACCCCATTCGCCGGGAGGTGGCGAGGATTGCGCTGGAAAAACTCATCGTGGATGGACGTATTCATCCGGCCAGGATCGAGGAGATGGTGGAGAAGGCGCAAAAAGAAGTGGAAGTCATGATAAAGGAAGAGGGAGAAGCCGCTACCCTGGAGGTAGGTGTCCATGGTATTCATCCCGAACTTGTCAGATTGCTGGGCAAGATGAAATTCAGGACCAGCTACGGCCAGAATGCGCTGAAGCATTCCGTGGAGGTAGCACAGCTGTCGGGCCTGCTTGCCGCGGAACTGGGACTGGATGTGCGGATTGCAAAGCGCGCCGGACTGCTCCATGACATTGGAAAGTCCGTGGACCATGAGATGGAAGGGTCTCACATTCAGCTGGGAGTGGAACTTTGCAGAAGGTATAAGGAGAATGCCACGGTGATCAATGCGGTGGAGTCCCATCACGGTGATGTGGAGCCTTCTTCCCTGATTGCATGCATTGTTCAGGCAGCGGATACCATATCTGCCGCAAGACCCGGTGCCAGAAGGGAAACGCTGGAGACTTACACCAGCAGACTGACAAAATTAGAGGAAATAACAAACAATTTCAAAGGAGTAGATAAGTCTTTTGCTATTCAGGCAGGACGGGAAGTCCGTGTAATGGTAGTACCGGAACAGATTTCGGATGCAGATATGGTCTTGCTGGCAAGGGATATTTCCAAGCAGATTGAAGCGGAACTGGAATACCCCGGACAGATTAAGGTAAATGTGATCCGTGAAAGCCGCGTAATTGATTACGCAAAATAGTAAAACAGAATGAAAGAAAGGGGCTGTCGCACCGACGAGGATATCAGAGGAGTGACAGCCCTTTCATATTGCCCGAAAACAGGGATGTGGCTGAAGCGGCCCGCAGCAGGCAATTTATTGTCCAGTCTATGCATTTTTACCAAATGTGGAAAAACTTTTTGGCCAAATTTGTAATATTTCCTCTTGTGCAGAAGAAGATAATATAGTATGATAATGCAAGTGCATGATTGTATACGATAATACAACCAGGGAGCAATGCAGTTCCATAGGGGATAAAGACCTTTTCGGGTCCGGGGGACTTGCGTGTACGGTTTCTGTGGAATGCAGATGTTTATGGCGTATGAAAGGTGTGAAGCCTTCCGGGAAGGCTGAAACGGCAGCCGGGAGTGCCGGGGCCGTGTCATGATAAAGCAGTAGTGCGGGCAGAAGGCGGCGCACGGGATGGAGGAAAAATGAAAGCATATCAGGAAATGAACAAAGAGGAACTGTTGTCATGTAAGGCAGGGCTGAAGAAAGAATTTGAAGATGCGAAGGGAAAGGGACTGAAACTGGATATGTCCAGGGGCAAACCTTCCGTGGCCCAGCTGGACATGGGGATGGATATCTTTGATGTCCTGAACTCCGGAACCGACATGAAAAGTAAGGAGGGCGTGGATGTCCGCAATTACGGCGTTCTGGACGGCCTGATTGAGGCAAAGCATATGATGGCAGACATCATGGGTGTCAGTGCGGAAAATGTGATTGTATACGGCAACGCCAGCCTGAATATTATGTATGATGCCGTTTCCAGCGCCATGACC
Organism: uncultured Acetatifactor sp.; assembly: GCA_910577185.1. GTDB lineage: Bacteria > Bacillota > Clostridia > Lachnospirales > Lachnospiraceae > Acetatifactor. Next base: position 5,818 of record CAJTLR010000030.1, on the reverse strand, counting down.
CACGGGGTTATGGGATGTACGCCCTGGTGCAGACTGGAGAAGGTGAAATTTTTGTGTCCGGTGCCCGGTTACGACAGACATTTTGCCATCACGCAGCATTTCGGCATTGAGATGATTCTTGTGCCCATGACGCCCCAGGGTCCCGACATGGACATGGTGGAAAAGCTTGTGTCGGAGGACGAGAGCGTCAAAGGGATCTGGTGTGTGCCCAAGTATTCCAATCCCCAGGGCTATACCTATTCCGATGAGACTGTGAGAAGGTTTGCGAACCTGAAGCCCGCGGCAAAGGATTTCCGCATCTTCTGGGACAATGCCTATGCGGTGCATCATCTCTATGACGAGGAAGACAGACAGGATAAGGTGCTGGAGATTTTAAGTGAATGTGAGAAGGCGGGCAGCCCGGACATGGTATATGAGTTTGCCTCCACTTCCAAGATCAGCTTTTCCGGCGCAGGCGTGGCGGCAATTGCTTCCTCCAAAGGGAATCTGGAGTGCATCAAGAAGACGCTGACCATCCAGACAATCGGATACGACAAGATCAACCAGCTTCGCCATGTGCGTTATTTCAAGGATTTTGAGGGCATAAAGGCCCATATGAGAAAGCATGCCTCCCTGATGCGTCCCAAGTTCCAGGCAGTGCTGGATGTACTGGAGAGAGAGCTTGGGGGCACGGGAATCGGTTCCTGGACCAATCCCAACGGCGGCTATTTTATCTCTTTTGAGGCCATGGAGGGTTGTGCAAAGGCAATCGTGGCAAAGTGTAAGGAGGCGGGTGTGACCCTCACCGGCGCAGGCGCCACATATCCTTACGGGCAGGATCCGAAGGACAGCAACATCCGGATCGCTCCTACATTCCCCACACCGGAGGAACTGGCCCTGGCGGCAGACATCTTTGTGCTGTGCGTCAAGCTTGTGAGTGTGGAGAAGCTGCTGGAGGGAAAAGCGTACAAGATTGCGGTGTAGGCGGAATGGTGAAACGGCAGGTTTGGTATGGAAGAATTCAGAAGATTAAAAAGAGACCTGGTTGCCAGGGGTGTCCTATTTGACTATTATCAGGATACCATGCTGATTCCCAACGGAAATGTGGCAAAATGGGATCTGATTGATAATAAGGGCGCCGCGGCGGTTGTGGCGGTGCGGGAGGATGGAAAACTGCTTATGGTGAGGCAGTACCGCAATGCCCTGGAGAGAGAGACACTGGAACTGCCCGCAGGAGGGCTGAACGGACGGGGGGAACCCACGTACGCGGCGGCCATGCGGGAGCTGGAGGAGGAAACGGGATATACCTGCAGTCATGTGGAGCTGCTGAATTCCATCTATACCACCGTGGCCTTCTGTAATGAAAAAATTGATATCTATCTGGCCAGGGATTTAAAGCCCGGGAGACAGCATCCTGATGAGGATGAGGTCATCAGTGTGGAGGCCTGGTCCCTGGAAGAGCTGAAACAGATGATATTTGACTGCAAAATTCAGGATTCCAAAACCATATGCGGGATTCTGACATATGCCGCAAAGTATGGGGCGGCAGAGAAATAACAATGTAAAAGCCGGCATAGAAGAAAGCCTGACCGCATACAATGGAGTGTCACTAAATTTGGAAGGGCGGCGCAGGGGATGCAGCTTTTATGGAAAAAAATAAAATCCGGTCAAAAGACATACTTGGCTTTTTTCTGTGTGGGACTTTTGGCCGGCTTTTTTTTGCTGAATCTGGGAAAAGGGATACTGCTGGGAGAAAAGGGGCTGTTTGACGAAAATACATTGTATCAGATGAAATACATGACTGTGGACGGCAGCGCGTTTTTCGGCTATATTTTCAGAAAAAGAATGGTAAGGCTGCTGGTACTGGCAGTTCTGTCTTCCACATACCTGGGTCTGGTGGTGTGTATGGGCACGGTATTCTGGTATGGCATGTCCGCGGGGATGGTTCTGGCTTCCCTGACCATCCGCTATGGTGTCAAGGGAATCATGCTGGCGTTTATCAGCATATTTCCGCAATGTCTGCTGTATATTCCCATGGCGCTGGCACTGCTGGCCTGGTGCGAGGAGCTGTTTCGGTGTATCTATGTGAGAGGAGAGTTCGGGGCCGGGGACAAGGGCTTTGTGGTGAAAAAGGCCGGGCGTCTGGCAGTGATCCTGATTGCGGCGGCGCTGGGATGTCTGCTGGAGGGATATGTGAATCCCTATTTGCTGCTGGGCTTTTTGAAAATATTCTGAAGTATAATTTTTTAGAATCCGTATCATAATAATCAGTAAATTCGCAAAGGCGGCTGATGATATGATACGGATTTTTTTTCTGATTCTCATAGGGGGAAGTTACGGACTGCTGGCGGCGGCAGGGGTGTTTACCGTGCTGGCGGCGGGGGGACTGATACCACGTTTTGCAGGCAGGACACATACGTCAAAATATGTACTGATATACGAGGAAATGGTTATTTTCGGCACCCTGACCGGATGTGTGCTGAGTATTTTTTCCAGGTACTGCCGGTTTGGCGCCTGGTGGCAGCAGCATCTGCCCGAATATGGAAATGTACTGGAGGGAATCGGATGTGTCTGGCAGGTATTGTTTGGTTTTTTTGCCGGAATGTTTGTGGGATGCCTTGCGCTGGCCATAGCGGAAATGCTGGACAGCATTCCCATACTCACACGCCGGATTTCCTTCCGGCACGGGCTGGGCCTGGCGATCACCGGAATGGCGGCGGGGAAGCTGGCGGGATCCCTTCTTTATTTCTGGACCGAACTGCACCGGACAGTGTGAAGGGAGACATGTGTATTTCGTGACAATTCTGTTTGCGGATTCTGCCGGTCCGGGAAGGATATGAGGGCGGGAAGATGAGATTGTGGAAAGGGTTTATATGGCAAACGTGACGGTTTATCTGAAATGTGACAGAAATGTGGAAGTGCAGTCGGAGGATGTCTTTTTGTCGGATGTGGGCGCCCTGCGGTGCGCGGACAAGACAGTGGCGGCAAAGCTGAAGGCTTTGAAGGTGCACCATTTTGGCGTGGAAGATGCAAAGAGATGTGTGATCAGCAGTCTGAAGATGGTGGAACTGATGGAAGAGGCTTGTCCGAATATCAGCGTGGAGATTGTGGGGGAACCGGATGTGCTGGTAGAACAGGTGAATGTGGACAGGCATAAAGGCTGGCAGCAGTGGCTGAAATGTGCCATGGTGTGCCTGGTAAGCTTTTTCGGCACGGCTTTTACCATAATGGCCTACCACAATGATGTGGGAATCAATGATGTATTTACGGAAATGTATAAAATGGTGATGAACCGGGAACCCCAGGGGCTTAATGCCCTGGAAGTCTCGTATTCTTTGGGACTTGCGGCCGGAATTATTGTCTTTTTCAATCATGTGGGAGGCCGGCGGCTTACCAAGGATCCCACGCCCATAGAAGTGGCCATGCGCAACTATGAGGAAGATGTGGACAAAGCGCTGATTGCCACGGCGGCAAGGGAGGGCAGGGAGGATGAAGTATAGGTGGTAAAGGGATGATGCCACGGATATATCGTTTTCATGCACACACCGGGAAAAAAGCATGTGAAATATGTGAAGCGCGGCAGGGGAAAGTGTGTGGTGTGTATGTAACATACGTAAGAGGCAGAAGACAGGGACCGGGACGGAAAAGCGTATGTGGGGAACAGGAACGGAGAAGGTCGGAATGGAAAAGCGTATGTGAGGGATAGGAGTAGAAAAGACCAGGATGGAAAGGAGTATGTGGGGAATAGGGGAAAGGCGTATGTGAGGAACAAGCACGGAGAAGACCGGGACGGAAAAGAGTATGTGAGGGATAGGAGTAGAAAAGATCAGGACGGAAAGGAGTATGTGCGGAACAGGCACGGAAAAGAGGCGTAAAATGGAAGAGACAAGTATGGAACAGAAACAAAAGCAAAAGGAATATGAAAAGTATGTCAAGGAAGTGACACCAACCCATAATCTTTGGCTCCAGATGCTGAAGGCCTTTGTTGTGGGAGGCATTATCTGCTGTATCGGACAGTTTATTCTGAATTATGCAGGTTCCCTGGGGCTGGATAAACAGACATCCGGCAGCTGGTGTTCGCTGATACTGGTTCTTTTGTCGGTTATCCTCACCGGATTCGGCATTTATCCGAAGATCGTAAAATGGGGCGGTGCAGGTGCGCTGGTACCCATTACGGGATTTGCCAATTCTGTGGCGGCTCCGGCTATCGAGTATAAGGCGGAAGGACAGGTCTTCGGTATCGGGTGTAAGATATTCACCATTGCAGGGCCGGTGATTTTGTATGGCATATTTTCCAGCTGGCTGCTGGGGATGATTTACTGGGCTGGAAAGTGTTTTGGGGTATTTTGAGGGAAGTCACAAAAGGGTATAGAAGCAGAGATTGTATTATGGGCAGGGTAGCGAATGAAATCATTTGTTAGCCTGCTTTTTATTGTGCTTTTATTTTTTTTCGATTATAATATGGATATGCTGAAAAGCAGAGAGGATTTTTCTATAGCAGGAAAACTGAAGGGTTTGTCTCTTTCGGGGAATACGATTCCAGACTGGGGAATCAGTGATTGCTTTAGAAATTGGTGGCTTTACGCAGTCTGATTTTGATGTGGATAAGAAGGAAGTTAAAGAGAAAAGGATCTTTTTGACGAGATAGAGTTACTTTCCAAGAATAATAGGACGCTGAAGCTGTTATCTTCTCTCTCTGTTCAGAATCATTTTTTCTGCAGGTATCAATGCAAAGATGACCTTGAAAAGATGAAGGCCGTATTAGTAAGTTGCTGAAGTATAAGTTAAGCGGACGTGGGATTGAATTGTGTGAACTTTTAGAAACGGATTTTGCATAGCATCCTATGGAGGAGTGCCAGAGAGAGTAAAAATCTTTTTACAGAGTAAATATCAATTTAAATAGTTTTTAAAGGAGCAAATATGGAAGAATTGTTTGAATTGAAAAAATTTGATTCCTATAAAGAAGATAACCGCAGGGAAGTAAAAAAAGCAGAAGGCAGACTTCCTAATAGCTTGTGGGATACCTATTCTGCTTTTGCCAACTGTTATGGCAGAGTCATCATTCTTGGGGTAAAAGAGGATAAATCAGGCAATTGGCATACAACTGGATTGAAAAATGCAGCAAAATTGAAGAAGGATTTCTGGGACACCATTAACAATCGTAAAAAGGTGAGCATCAACCTTTTGAAAGACGATGATGTAGAAACTTTCTCAGTGGCCGGTGCAGATGACGTGATTATGGTAATCTGGGTGCCGAGTGCAAAACGGGAGCAAAAGCCAGTATATATCAATGATGATCTGTTTGGAGGAACTTTCCGCAGAAATTGGGAGGGAGACTATCACTGTACCAGATTGCAGGTAAAAACAATGCTGAGAGATCAGGCAGAGGAAACTATGGATATGGAAGTGATTGAGGAGGCTGATATTGAGGATCTGAATCAGGATTCCATCCGCGGTTATCGCAACAGCCACAAATCCTTTAAGCCGGGACACCCTTTTGAGAGACTGGATGACAAGGAATATCTCAGAGTGATTGGAGCAGCGGGTTTTTCGAAAGACGATAAAAGAATTCATCCTACGGCGGCCGGAATGCTTATGTTTGGAAATGAGTATGACATTGTGAGATATTTTCCGGACTATTTTTTGGATTACAGAGAGAACCCGGATACGGTGCTCAGATGGCAATTTATAAAAAAACAAGCGATAAAAACAAGCGATAAAAACAAGGAACAACCAGGAAAAAATCAGGTTGTATTTATAGGAGAATGAAACGGCGAAAACCAGGAGACCGTTTCAAATTTTGTGTAAACTCAAAAAACTGACATAAGATTTATGAATA
>CAJTLR010000029.1:41822-42043 GCA_910577185.1 uncultured Acetatifactor sp. | reverse complement strand
CCTGAAAACGAAGTTTTTTCGGGTCTCTGCCCTTAGAGTACGTAGAGAGAGCCTTACCCACCCGGAGCCGGTGGAGGGCGACCCTGAAAACGAAGTTTTTTCGGGTCTCTGCCCTTGGAGTATGCAGAGAGAGCCTTACTCATCCGGAGCCGGTGGCGGGTCTCTGCCCTTGGGAAGAACTCCACCCTATTTTTACAAACTCAAAAACACAAAAGGGTATT
>CAJTLR010000029.1:29133-41812 GCA_910577185.1 uncultured Acetatifactor sp. | reverse complement strand
GATACAGCGTGAAGATATATTATCGATGGAATATTTGAAGAAGACAGAATATACAGGATGTCATCAGGGAATGCGTTACCGGCTGGAAGGTGTTGCCGGTGAAGGGGATGAGAAAAGACTGCGCTGTACAGTCTGGCCGGAACCGTTTAACTTTTATAAGACACCTGATGAGAAAAAAGAGATGGCAGAGTTTGGTTTTTGTGAAGAAGGTGTGACAGAAGCGATTGCCTGGATGAACCAGAAACTATAATGGCAATGACGAAAAACTGACCAGACTCTGGTACTTTTCTGCGGAGAAAATCATATGTTAAAATATATATACCGGGATTTGATGTCCATGGTGCGGTTCCTTCCTTATGGTATTATACTGGGAGGATTTATTTCCGTTACCCTTTTATGGGTGGCGGACAAAGTGTGGAAGAAGAAAGGAAAGGCACCGGAAGCAGTGTGGGGGAAGGTTGCCTTCTGTATTTATATTGCGGTGATGCTGATCATCACATTTTTGTCCAGGGAGAGCGGCAACGGTCATGTGCTGGATCTGGAATTGTTTTCCACATGGGGAATTAACGACAGGAATAATGCCTATGTGGTAGAAAATGTGCTTTTATTTATTCCCTTTGGATTTCTGGGGGCATATGCTTTCAGGCCCATGAAAGGGTTTTTCTGTTCGGCATTTCTGGGTACGGTCACCAGCCTGCTGATTGAAACCCTGCAGCTGGTCACGGGAAGGGGATTTTTTCAGATAGACGATATTCTGACCAATGCGCTGGGAACCGTTATCGGATATCTGGTTTTCCGTATTATTTCCCTTTTCAGGAAGTAAAAAACCCCGTCGCAAAGAGGGGCAAGGACCAGCCCGGCATGGGACAAATATCCATGTAAACAGGAAGCATGTCTATTTTCCCCAATTCCTGCGGGGATAAAAGGGAAAATCAGGCTGTCAGGTAGGAACGCATGGTGCGGAGGGCATTTTTTTCCAGGCGGGAGACCTGGGCCTGGGAGATGCCGATGGATTCCGCTACTTCCATCTGTGTTTTTCCCTCAAAAAAGCGCATGGAAATAATTTCATGTTCCCTGGTATTCAGGCGTTTCATGGCTTCGCTGAGGGAGAGATGTTCCACCCAGTTTTCTTCCTTGTTTTTCTTGTCGCTGATCTGGTCCATCACATAGAGCGTGTCGCCGCCGTCCGTGACAATGGGTTCATACAGACTCATGGGATTCTGGATGGCATCCAGGGCGTAGGCGATATCTTCTTTGGAGATGCCGATCTCGCTGGCGATTTCTTCCATGGAAGGCTCTTTCAGGTTTTTCCTGGTCAGGGAATCCCTGGCATAGATGGCCTTGTAGGCAGTGTCCTTCAGGGAGCGTGACACCCGCAGCTGGCTGTTGTCCCGCAGAAACCGCCTGATTTCCCCGATGATCATAGGTACGGCATAAGTGGAGAATTTCACATTCAGGGAAGTGTCAAAGTTGTCGATGGCCTTGATGAGACCGATACATCCGATCTGGAACAAATCATCCACATTTTCATTGCTGGAGGCAAAGCGCTTGATAACGCTTAAAACCAGGCGCAGGTTTCCCTCGATATAGGCTTCCCTGGCTTTCTCGTCCCCGGCTTCGATCTGCTGAAAAAGGGCTTCCTTTTCCTCTGCCTTCAAAAGCGGTAGTTTTGCTGTATTTACGCCGCAGATTTCCACTTTTCCCTGTGTCATGATTATCCTCGTTTCTGCACTGCCGTGCCTGATGATAGGCTACAGTCCGGATGCGTTTCGGAGCTGTCGCGGTTATAGTGGTAGTATGTGCCCGAAGATGAAAAATATTCATTTTTTCTTTTCCCCGTTCTTATTTGCCCCGGGGCAGCATATTTCTAATAGGGAAGAATGGATTTTTGGAAGGTGCGGTTTTATGCTTTATTCCGAACTGAAAAACAAGGATGTCATCAATGTGAAAGACTGCAGGAAACTGGGACGGGTCTGTGACCTGGAGTTTGACCCCTGCAGCGGCTGTATCTGCAAGATCATGGTTCCGGGATGCAACAGACTGCTGGGATTCATAAATTGTGAACCGGATATCGTGATTCCGTTCAACCAGATTAAACAGATAGGGCCGGACATTATTCTCGTTGACATTCACTGCTGAATATGGTACGTTAAAGGAGAAAAGGAATGTGCCAGGGGGGTGGATTGAAATGAAATGTCCTTATTGCAGCCATGAGAATACCAGGGTGATTGACTCAAGACCCACGGAGGATGACAATTCCATCCGGCGCAGGAGAGCATGCGATGAATGCGGGAAGCGTTTTACCACATACGAGAAGATTGAGACCATTCCGCTGATCATCATCAAGAAAGATGAGAACAGGGAGACCTATGACCGCTCCAAGATTGAGGGCGGCCTGATCCGGGCCTGCCATAAGCGGCCGGTGAGTGTCCAGGATATCACAAAGCTGGTGGACGAAGTGGAGAATGAGATTTTCAGCAGGGAAGAGAAAGAGATTTCCAGTCAGGTGATAGGGGAACTTTTGATGAACAAGCTGAAGGACCTGGACGCGGTTGCATATGTGCGATTTGCGTCTGTCTATAGGGAATTCAAGGATATCAACACTTTTATGGATGAGTTGAAAAAAGTGCTGGAATAAAGGAAAGAAGCAGCTGCCGCAGTGGAGGAAACCTCAATTGCGGCAACTTTTCTTATGCGCAGGGGCGCGTAAGGAAGCTTGTTGCTAACGCAACAGGCGCCCCGCGCGTCGGGTAGTGGAAAGGGGCGTTCCCCTACCCGATTGGGATGAGCAAACCCCTGACCGGAACTAACCGGGCAGGCGCGGGGGTTTTGTCAGGAAGCGGTAGAGACAGCCCAGGTAGAGCAGCCCCAGGGTCAGCTGGCCCGTAAGGATTCCCCACAGATAACCGCTGATTCCGAAGCGGGGAACGGCGATGAAGATAAAACCCAGGCGGATCAGCAGGCAGACCACATTCATGGAGAAAATATGCCCTGCGAGGCCCAGTCCCTGGAGAATGCTGGAAAGCGTGGTGTCCAGGTAGAGAAAGGGACAGATAAAACCAAGTGTGGTGATAAAATACCCGGCCAGCGGGCTGTGAAACAGGGTGTTGCCGGCCCATTTTCCCAGAAATACAAAAGCGCACATACAGCAAAATCCCATAAGGGCACAATATTTTACGGTGCGCAGAGTGGTTTTTCTGACCATTTCCATGTTTCCCAGGGCATAATTTTCCGAGATAATGGGCAGCAGAAGCACTGCCACGGAACTGGTCAGGGCATTGGGGAAGAAAATAAAGGGCATTGCCATTCCTGTGAGCACGCCGTAGACGCTTAAGGCAGTGGCTCCGTCATAACCGTAAAGTTTCAACTGGGAAGGGATGGAGACGGATTCTATGCTCTGCAGAAAGTTCAAAACAATACGGTTTGCCGTCAGCGGCAGCGCCATGGAGAGTAGCCTGCCGTATAGGGCGTGGGAGGAAAGGGCCGGAAATTTCCGCAGGCCCTCCTGGGAGGCAGCCTGTAAACTTCTCTTTTTCTGGGGACAGATGGCTGCAATTGTCAGCAGCATGGAGACCAGCTCGCCCACAGTAAGTCCCAGTACGGCCACACTGACAGAGGGGACGCGTCCCATGGACAGCGCCCAGGCCGACACTATGTATACGCAGCCCACCCGGGCTGTCTGTTCCAGAAGCTGGGCCCCGGCAGGGATACCGGCTTTTTTTATGCCGTAAAAATATCCGTTGATGCAGGAATGGACTGCGCTGAAGGGCACGGAAAAAGACAGGATGCGCAGCATGGGTGCGGTGCGGGCCTCCCGTAGCAGGTAAACGGATATGGGGTCCGCGAAAAAGAAAAGGACCATATTGCATAGGATAGAAAGAGGCAGGGAAATACTCAGGCCCAGCGCCAGGGGGGCAAGGGAGGGGGTTTTGCGGGCAGCGCTCTGTTCTGCCACCAGTTTGGAGATGGCTGTCTGGTATCCGGCCGCGGTCAGGGAAAAAGACAGGGATAACACCGGACTCAAAAGCTGGTATATGCCCATTCCCTCCTCCCCGAACAGCCGGGAGAGCCAGATCCGGTACACAAAACCGATAAGCCGGCTGACGATACCAGTGGCGGTGAGGATGAAAGTTCCCACGATCAGGGGGTGATGTTGCTTAGCTGTCATTGCGTTTTTGGACTTTCATTTTTCACTATTATATTCCGTGGGAGAAGCCCGCAGAACAGAGGCCGGAATGTTTGAATTGTATTCCGGGACGGTTTATGTTAGAATAGGTAAGGTGTTTCGGGCCATGCCGGACCTTTTGTCTGCCATCGAAAGTCTGCGCCAGACCCGCGGTCCGTATTCACAAGATTTGTGTCTGTGCACTGCAAAGCCATATATGGCTTGTCACAAACTCGGTTATGCGCAAAAAAGCGCAGAAATGGAGGAAAAAATGATATATCTGGATAATGCGGCTACCACAAAAACCGCCCCGGAAGTGGTGGAGGCCATGCTGCCATACTTTTCGGAAAATTACGGTAATCCCAGTGCCATATATTCCCTGGGTTCCGCGGCCAAAAAGGCCGTAAACGAAGCCAGAAGAAACATTGCCGCCGTCATCGGGGCAAAGCAGGAAGAAATTTATTTTACCGCCGGGGGATCGGAAGCCGACAACTGGGCCCTGAAGGCCGCGGCGGAAGCTTACGCCGGGAAGGGCCGGCATATCATCACGTCCAAAGTGGAACATCACGCCGTGCTCCATACCTGCCGGTATCTTGAGAAAAACGGTTATGAGGTCACTTATTTGAATGTGGACCGGGATGGAATTGTAGACCTGGAGGAACTGAAAGGCGCCATACGCCCCGACACGATTCTGATCAGTGTAATGTTTGCTAACAATGAGATCGGCACCGTGGAGCCGGTCAGGGAGATAGGCGCCATTGCCAGGGAGAGGGGAATCTTGTTCCACACGGACGCGGTGCAGGCATTCGGACAGATTCCCATAGATGTGGAGGAAATGAAGATAGACATGCTCAGCGCCAGTGCGCACAAGCTGAACGGGCCAAAGGGGACGGGGATGCTGTATATCCGCTCGGGACTGAAAGTCCGTTCCCTGATACACGGAGGCGCCCAGGAGAGAAACAGAAGGGCCGGGACGGAAAATGTCCCCGGCATTGTGGGTTTTGGCGCCGCCGCAAAAAGGGCGCTGGGGATGATGGCGGAAAAATCAGGGAAAGAGTGTGAGCTGAGGGATTACCTGATACAGCGGATTGAGGCGGAAATTCCTTACTGCCGGCTCAACGGGCACCGCCGGACGCGGCTTCCGGGCAATGTCAGTTTCTCCTTTCAGTTCATAGAGGGGGAATCCCTTCTGATCATGCTGGACATGAAAGGAATCTGTGCCTCCAGCGGTTCGGCATGCACTTCAGGTTCCCTGGATCCTTCCCATGTGCTTCTGGCCATCGGGCTGAAACATGAGGAAGCCCACGGATCCCTGCGCCTGTCCCTGTCGGAGGAAAACACAAAAGAGGAGCTGGATACGGTGGTGGACCAGCTGAAGCAGATCGTGTCCAGGCTGCGGGAAATGTCCCCGCTGTATGAGGACTTTGTGAAAGCGCAAAAACAGTAAAAATCCGGAAAGGGAGAATCGGTTATGTATAGCGAAAAAGTGATGGATCATTTTCAAAATCCCAGAAATGTAGGCGAGATAGAGGATGCCAGCGGTGTGGGAACCGTGGGAAACGCAAAATGCGGCGATATTATGAGGATATTTCTGGATATTGACCAGGACGGGATTATCCGGGAGGCAAAGTTCAAGACCTTTGGGTGCGGAGCCGCGGTTGCCACCAGCTCCATGGCCACGGAACTGGTGAAGGGCAAGAGTATACAGGAAGCCCTGCAGGTTACCAACAAGGCGGTAATGGAGGCGCTGGACGGGCTGCCGGCGGTAAAGGTGCACTGTTCCCTTCTGGCGGAGGAGGCCATTCACGCCGCGCTCTGGGATTATGCCCAGAAGAACGGAATCGTCATCGAGGGGCTGGAAAAGCCCAGAGCCGACATTCATGAGGATGAGGAAGAAGAGGCGTACTGACCCCCAAAACGCCGCCGGACCAGGGGAGAAGCAGAATGAACAGCGGAATTAAAGTGGATGGAAAATATAAACTGCTTGTGGTAGAAGATGATGAGGTGATCGCCGGGGAAATGGAACGGCATCTGGAAAAATGGGGATATGATGTGTACTGTACACGGGATTTCGGCAATGTAATGACGGAATTTGCAAAGTTTATGCCCCATTTGGTATTGATGGATATCGGGCTACCTTTTTTCAACGGTTATTACTGGTGTGCCCAGATCCGGCAGATTTCCCAGGTGCCAGTCATTTTTGTATCTTCTGCCGGGGATAACATGAATATTGTCATGGCGGTGAATATGGGCGGGGACGATTTTCTGGTAAAACCCTTTGAACCGGAAGTTCTCTCTGCCAAGGTTCAGGCCATGATCCGGAGAACCTATGCCTTCCGGGGACAGACAAATCTGATGGAATGCGGGGGGCTGATACTGGATCTGACGGATGCATCCCTTCTGGTGGAGGGAAGGAAACTGGAACTGACCAAGAATGAATTCCGCATCCTGCAGCTTCTGTTTGAAAATGCGGGCAGGACGGTGTCCAGGGAAATGATCATGAAAAGACTCTGGGACAATGACTGTTTTGTGGATGACAATACCCTGACGGTAAATATGACAAGACTGAGAAAAAAGCTGGAGGCCGCCGGGGCAGGACAGCTGATACACACCCAGAAAGGGCTTGGATACAGGTGCGGGGGAGATCACTAAAGGGGAAACAAAAGCCTTGTATTTTGGGGTGCAGGGGGTGGAAATGAGATTATGGAGCCGGTACTTACGGGAAAAAAAGAATACGCTGTTTCTGCTTTTGCTGACAGAATTTTTGTTTTTGTCCGTGGGCAGTCTGTATCAGATAGAAAATCTGCCGAAGCTTTTCTATGCCGCGGTTCTGGTTTTTGCGGTGTGGGTGATCGGGGGCTTTTTGGACGGTTTGAAATATGTTCGCAAATCCCGACAGCTGGAAATGGAATTTCAACATTTCTGCCAGTCCGGGGAGCTGGTTACGGGGAGCGGTGCGGGGGATGAACCGGCACGGCTGCCGGATTCCATGGAAGAAACCGACTCTTATGAGGAGGCGCAGGCTTATTTTCTCCGGACCCTCTGGGAAGCGCAGGACAGGGAGCGGAGGAAGTGGGAGGAGCGCACCGCGGAATGCGGGGATTATTATGTGATGTGGACCCATCAGATTAAAACCCCCATATCGGCCATGAAGCTTTTGTTCGAGCGGATTGACTACGGCGTCAGGGATGGGTTTCTGGTCAGGGAGGAATTGTTTAAAATCGAACAGTACGTGGAGATGGTGCTGGCTTTTCAGCGTCTGGAAAGCATATCTTCCGACCTGGTGCTGCAGCAGTATGATTTATATCATCTGTTAAAACAGGCGGTGAAAAAATATTCCGTGCTGTTTATCAACAAGGGGCTGAAGCTGGAACTGGAAGAAATGGAATTTAAAATAGTGACGGACGAAAAATGGTTTATCTTTGCCCTGGAGCAGCTTCTTTCCAACAGCATCAAATATACACCGGAGGGAAAAATCGCCATTTGGACCAAAAGACAGGAAGGGCAGATTTTGCTTTTCCTGGAAGACACGGGAATCGGCATCCACGCGGAAGACCTGCCGCGTATTTTTGAAAAGGGGTTTACGGGCTATAACGGGAGAATGGACCGGAAGGCCACGGGCATCGGACTGTATCTGTGCCGCAGGATACTGAATTATCTGGGGATTCATGTGAAAGCAGAGAGCGAAGAGGGGAAAGGCACCAGGATGGTTCTTGAAATACCGTGGGAAGAAAAAAACGAAAAGGCCTCAGGGTAAAATTGTATTCAGGTGAACAGCGACGGTAAATCAGGATAAAATCCCGGTATTGATTCCGAAATAAATATCTTGTAAGATAATTTATGGGAAGCTGGTCCGGAACGCGGACCTTATGGCATTGAGTTGTGACACAGAAAGGACAAAAGGATGCAAAGGGACGAATTAGCGCTGACTCATGTGGGTGAAAACCAGAGTGAATATTTAAATGCCGTCACCCCGCCGGTATTTTTAACTTCGCTGCATATTTTTGACAGTATGGAGGGGTATCAGAATCACAAAGAGGATGGGGCATATGTGTACGGAAGAGAGGGAAATCCCACGGTGGAGATCCTGGAAAAGAAGGTTGCCGCACTGGAACAGGGCTGTAAGGCAGTGGCGTTTTCCAGCGGAATGGCGGCGGCGTCCGCGGCAATTCTCTCTGTGTGCAGGGCAAAAAGCCATATTATCTGTATGCGGGATGTGTATGGGCCGGTGAAGGGAATCCTGAACGGGTATTTTATTCCCAGGATGGAAATGCGTGTTTCTTACTGGGACGGAAAAGACCTGGACGAACTGGAGTCCCTGATCTGTGAGGACACGGATTTGATTCTGCTGGAAAGCCCCGCCACATTTGTCTTTTCCGCGGTGGACATCAGGGGGGTCACCCGGATTGCAGGAAAGCGGGGAATCAGGACATATATTGACAATACATATTGTACGCCGCTGTACCAGAAGCCGCTGGAAATGGGCGTGGATATTGTCATGCATACCATGTCAAAATATATCGGCGGACACAGCGACATCATCGGCGGTATTCTTGTGGTGAATGACGAGGAACTGGGAAAGACACTGTATGAAAATATCAGACCCTGGTTCGGCGGCATTTTAGGCCCCATGGAAGCCTGGCTTGCCATTCGCGGGCTGCGTACCCTGAATCTGCGGGTGGAGAAACACCAGCAGACAGCCTTTGCGGTGGCGGAATATCTGGAAAAGCATCCAAAAGTGGAAAAGGTATATTATTCGGGGCTTCCGACCCATCCCCAGGCAGAGTTGATCAGAAGTCAGCAGAGCGGTCACACGGGCCTGATGAGCTTTACGGTTCACGGGGGTGCGGAGACGGCCATAAAGCTTGTGAATCAGCTGAAGGTGTTTGAGATAGGGTGTTCCTGGGGCGGTTTTGAAAGTCTTGCCCTGTGTCCTCTGGTGAACGCTTCCCAAGAGGAGCTGGATTTCCTGCACCTTGGGGAAAAGGGCAGGGGACTGATCCGCATTCACTGCGGCCTGGAGGGGAGCGAAGTACTGCTGGAAGATCTGGAACAGGCGCTGAAACAGATATAAATGGATGAAAGAAAGATAAAAATCCGCTGACTTATCCGTGAAAACGGGGGTCAGCGGATTTTTTTTATGCGCAGCCCCGTGCAGAGGAAATATGCCGCTGAAGCGGCGCACGGGGCGCGCGGCGAGCAGAGGAGAAGGGCATTCCCCTACTGGATTGCACACGGGTGCATAAGGAAAATTGTTGCTAACGCAACATGCACCCGGCGCGCGAGCAGAGGAGAAGAGCGTTCCACTGCTGGATTACATAGGCCCGTGCACCCGGCGCGACTCCTGGCACCTGGAAATATGCCGCTAAAGCGGCGTATGGGCCGTGCGGCGAGCAGAGGATGATCAAACACGTTCTCGCAAAAATTGGCAGATTTGTGCAAAAAAAGACAAAAAAGCGAAAATCTTTTTATATACAGTGCCCAAACGGGATGCTAATCTGGGAGAGAAGAGAAGATCATTTGAACTGTCCGTGAGGGCATGGAGGATTGAAATGAAGCGGTCAGAGATTAACAGGGCACTGAAGGAACTGGAACAAATGTGTGAAACATATCATTGCTATCTGCCCCCTTTCTGTCATTTTTCTCCGGATGACTGGAAGCAGGCGGGAGCGGAATATGATGAAGTCCGGGACTGTATGCTGGGCTGGGATATTACGGATTTCGGCATGGGGGATTTTGACAGGCTGGGATTTTCCCTGATTACCATACGGAACGGCAGCCGCGTGCATCCGGAAAAGTATCCGAAAGTCTATGCGGAGAAGCTTTTGTACCTGAAGGAAAAACAGCGGGCGGCCAATCATTTCCACTGGTACAAAACGGAAGACATCGTGAACCGTGGCGGCGGAAATGTACTGATCCGGGTCTATAACAGCCTTCCTGACGAAGGGATAGACTATGAAAATGATGTGCACATACACAAGGATGGCCGTCACTTTACCGTTCCTGCAGGCACGCAGATCCGGCTGACACCCGGTGAAAGTATCTGGATTACCCGGAAAATGTATCATGACTTTGCGGTGGAACCGGGGACCGGACCGGTGCTTCTGGGAGAGGTAAGCCAGTGCAATGACGACAACAGTGACAACCGTTTTGAGCCGCCGGTGGGACGTTTCCCGGAAATCCAGGAGGATGAGGCGCCTTACCGCCTGTTGTGCAACGAATATCCGTAAATGAATCCGGCTGGACAAGTTCTGCCGGTCCTGAATACGGCCCCGGAATATCATGAGTACAGGCCGGTCAGTGTAAATCTGCCATAAGCAGAATGCCGCCGATGGGGCGGGTACGGAGGATTGAGATGAGGAGAGAGATTTCCGACAGTGTATTTTCATTTAAAAGTCAGGACAGTATCCTGAAACCGCAGCATCTGGGTATATCGGGCAGCCGTGTCAGCGTCCTGACGCCTGCAGGGAGTGTGACGGGACTTTCGTCCCTGCAGGCGGCGCCCTATGCCAATACCGGATTCCGGTCAGAAGTCAGGATAGACGGGGAGGACATTCCCTGCGACAGCTATGTGTGGAGGGTCAGCCTTCTGGAGAGGAGGGGGCGGAGCCGCCGGTTTGAGGTCACAAGCATGACGGTCATTCCTCCCCACAAAAATACGGTCATACAGGCTGTGACCATAAAAAACCGCACGGACCGCAACCGGAACATTCCTTTGGAACTCTGGTACCGGGGAAATACGGAATACTGCCGGGACTGGGTGTTCGACCCGCCGGTCGCCGCCCGGAAGGAGCCGGAAGAGGTTTTGCAGACGGAAAATAGGCTGATCCTGCAAAACAAGGATGATTCTTCCCTGATTATGACAAGTTCCCTGAACCCGAAACTGTTTGAGAAGGCCAGAATTCTGCAGGGCAGGGCAGAAATTGCCCCGGGAGGCAGTGTGACAGTCTATTTTTCTTTTCACTCGGGAAAAAGGGATACCACGGACCCGGAAAGCCGCCTTGTTGCAAAGGATTACGAAAAATACATGGACGAGGCTTTTTTGTGGGAAGAAAACCAGGAAAAAAGGCTGCTGGACACCCTTCCTTCCTTTTCTTGTGAGGATGAAAGATACCGAAGCTTTTATTACCGCTCCCTGGTGACACTGCTTATGAACCGATGGGAGATACCGCTTTTCAGACTGAATCCCTATTACAGCACGGGAGGTACGGGCGGCGGGTGCATGTGCAGCTATCTCTGGGACTTTGCGGCACCCTGGGAAATTATGCCGCTGACAGACCCGGAAACCGTAAAAGAGGAGATCAAGGCGTTTCTGGCGGTGGATCTGGGCAAGTCTTACGCCATTATGCCGGTGGACGGAAAAGCCAACGGGCCCTGGTATCCCATCAACCAGGAGAAAATTGTGGCCCTGATATATTATTATCTTGCCAACACGGGAGACCTCTCCATTCTGGACGATACCGCCGGGGACAGAACCGTCATAGAATGGGTGAAATTTCATGCGTACTTCGGGGATGATCCCGGGGAGGCGGTAAGCCTTATTGATTATGGCATCAAGGGGGAAGACCATCTGGAACTGCGGAAGGGAATCCCTTATCACGGAATATTGCCGGACCTGAATGCAAGGCGCTATCTTACATACCGGCGCGCATCCGAAATCCTCAGTCTGTACGGAACCCCGGATGAGAAAATGATGGACAGGGCAGAGCAGCTGAAAGAGCTGGTGAAAAAGGAATTGTGGGATAGGGAAAAAAAGTGGTTCCGCTTCCTGATTGACGGAAAAGAGGGAATCCGCTATACCGTACAGATGTTTAAATTTCTGGACAGCCCGGGGATAGACGACGAGATCCGGGAGGGATTGCTCACCCATCTGAATGAGGAAGAGTTTCTCTCGGAGTTCGGGCTCCACAGCATGAGCAAGCTGGATGAGGCATATGACCAGGATGACATTGACAATGGGGGCGGCGGGATCTGTTCCATATTTGTTCCGGCCATTCTGCACCAGCTTTACACAATCGGAAAATGCGGGCTGGCAAACGATATTTTCCGCAGAGTGCTCTGGTGGGGGGAAAGAATGCCTTACTGGGGAGACTCCCTTACGGCGAATGCCATTGCCTATAGGGAAGACACGCCCCTGCAGGCTGCCATAGGGTCTTCCGCGGGGGCACAGATGATGATATTCGACATATTCGGAATCCGCGCGGATTTTGAGGGCAGAGTCACCATAAATCCCGTAAAGGAGGCACCTGCGTCCAATATGAGGCTGACGGACATGAAGTTAAGAGGAAAAACATTCAGCGTTTTCCTGGAAGAAGAATCCTACACGGTAGAATATGGTGGAAAAAGCCGAAACAGCCCCTATGGACAGAAAATTACCTTATAAGAAAATCCATGACGGAAGAGACACAGAACTGGACTAAAAGCAGAGAGACGGAACTGGAAAATAAAACAGTCACGGAGCGGACATGCCCGGGAGAATATGCAGATGCTGTCTATGCAGCTGCATATTACTCC
>CAJTLR010000029.1:0-29034 GCA_910577185.1 uncultured Acetatifactor sp. | reverse complement strand
TGCAGATGCTGTCTATGCAGCTGCATATTACTCCCCCAAAATGGGCATGGGAGCAAAGTGACGGAACTGGAATAAAAGAGGAGGAAAAAAATGCCATTATATGAAGGAAGACACAATGCGGAAAATTACATTCAGGTATCGGAGAATACAAGAAATGCCGTAATATGCGGCACAGAGGCCTCGCTGCAGGAAATCGCAAAGATCATAAAGGAAGCACCCGGGGCAGTGGCCCTGGATGGCTGGTATGGCGTACCCTTCCGGACCCTGGCTGAGGAGCTGGAAAAGCTGTGCGGAGACAAGGAATTTATTTTCATGGATACCGTTTACAAGACGCCGGAGCAGATCATGGCATATAAACAGGAATTTCTCACAGAGGATCCCTCTTTCGGGTATTGTAACATGGAGGGCCGGATTACGGATCTTCTGGAAGAGGAAAAACTTTCGGCATTGTCCGGCAGGCTGGGGAAGGGAACCGTGGTAACTGGTTATGGGGCGGCAGTGCCCGCACTGGCGGACAAATACAGCAGAATCATTTATCTGGACAAGACCCGCCAGCCCATGCTCTGGCAGATGTGGGACGGGGAGCTGGTTCCTTTTGGGGCCACGGAGCCCAGGAAGGATTACGGCTGGAAGGAATACTATTATTGCGATTATTATTTACTGCATTTTCAGAAACATTTCCTGATGGAAAAAATGGATTTCTATGTGGAAGCAGTGGATTTTGAGAACCTGAAAATCATGCCCAGGTCTGCCTATGATGAGATTGTGCAGTCCATGCTGAATTATCCGGTGAAGGAAGTGGAGATTTACCAGCCCGGGCCCTGGGGCGCTTACCGGTACAGGGATCTCTGGGACATCAGCGGACTGGAATGCAATGCCTGGAATGAACTGGCCGGACCGGAGCTGTCCGTCCTGATCGATATAGGAGAGGGAAAGACACTGAACATGCCCTTTGTGAATCTGATGCAGTATCCGGAGCGCCTGGTGGGAAAATATCTGCATGAGACCTATCCCCATCTGTTCCCGCTGGATGCATGGCTGGATGATGGCTATTTCCCGGAGCCGCAGCCTGCGGAGCGGATTTCCATGCCCATACACACGCATCCGGACACTGCTTATGTGAAGCGGTATTTCAACGAGCCCATTGGGCGGTACGAGACTTACTATATTGCGGAGGCATATGAAGGCGCCAACACCTGGATGGGCTTCTATAATGATGTGGATCTGGAAGAATGGGAGGCCAAGTGCAGGGAGTCGGACAATAAGAAAGAGATTCCGGACTGGAAGGACTATATCTGTAACTGGAAGTCCAATGTGGGAGATCTGTACCTGATTCCGCCCGGAACGGACCACGGACACGGCGGGAATCAGATGGTGCTGGAACTGGACACCTGCCCCTCCATTGCGGGAACGGAATATTCGTTCTTTTCCTACGATTTTGCCAGAAATTCCTGGGACGACAAAACCAAAACCATGACGGCAGCCCCCATGAAAATGCATCTGGACCACTCTTTCCGCGTATCCAAATTCAGGAGGGAAGACTATGTGGAAAAGAAGCTGCGGGCAAAACCTTCCGTGGTGAAATGGACAAAAGATTACTATATTGACAGATATTCCTCTGTGCCGGAAATGCCTTTTGAGATAGAGAGAATTCATTATATGAAAAAAGCGGAATATGACACGGAAGGGAAGTACTGCCATGTGATCACGCTGACAATGGGAAAGAGCGCCAGAATATACAGCAGGAAAAATCCGCAGTTTTCCGCAGAGATCCGTTTATTCCAGGCAGCAGTCATCCCGGCAGATTTCGGGGAATATGTGATAGAATCTTCCGGAGAAGGCGGAAATACGGCAACTCTGGTGCGGTGGAAAAAGGGATAGGCCAAAAAACAAAAATATGCACAAAAAGAACAAAAAATCGAAATATGTTTTATATACAATGCCCTAAAAGTCTTTTACACTAATAACAGAAGAGATGCCTGACAGAGAATCACTGATCAGTCTGCCGGGGCAGATGCAGCATAAGGGAAGGAAATGCCAGGCGGATGCAGCGTACATGGGGGTATACGGATGAAGGGAAAGGAATATGCGGTAAAAAGGGAAAAGAAGAAAATGCAGCCGGGTGTGAAACTGTTTCTGGCCACGCTGCCGTTTCTGGGTATGTACTTTTTGTTTTCATATCTGCCGCTGGAAGGCTGGAAATATGCATTTTTTGATTACAAACCGGGGTACAGTCTGGCAGACTGTGAGTTTGTGGAATTCAAATATTTTGCCATGATGTTCAACAATCCGGTTACCAGGCGGGAGACCATACGTGTCCTGACCAACACCTTTATCTACAGCGGAATCGGGATTCTGGGATCTGTGCTCCCCATGTTTTTTGCCATTTTCCTGAATGAACTTCCCGGAAAAGGCATGAAAAAGCTTATCCAGACCGTGACCACCGTTCCTCATTTTGTGAGCTGGGTTCTGGTATACTCTCTGGTCTTCGCCATGTTTTCGGTGGAGACCGGCGCGGTGAACGTACTGCTGCGGAGCCTGGGCCTGGTGGAAAAGGGAATCAATTTCATGGCCTCGTCGGAACATGTGTATCTGACCATGTGGCTGTACGGAATGTGGAAAGGCCTGGGCTGGAGCGCCATTGTATACCTGGCGGGAATCAATTCCATTGACCAGGAACTGTATGAAGCCGCCGCCGTGGACGGGGCAGGGCGTTTCCATAAAATGTGGTATATCACCATACCCGGACTGATGCCTACTTTCGTCACATTGCTGCTTTTAAGTATCGGCAGTTTCTTAAGCAACGGGGTAGACCAGTATTACGTATTTCAGAATGCCTTTAACCGCTCAAAAATTGAGGGACTTGACCTTTATGTCTACAATCTGGGTCTGGGATCCGGCAATATCCCCTATTCCACAGCCATCGGGATACTGAAATCCCTGGTGGGGCTGGCGCTGTTGTTCCTTTCCAACGGGGTGTCCGGAAAAGTGCGTGGAGAGAAGATACTGTGACAGAGGACGGGAACAAAAGGCAGGGCGGCCAAAAGACAGCGGCATGACGGCAACCGGGCAGGCCCGGGAAGATGAGGTAGGGTATGAAAAAAACATTTTTGGGAAAAAGAAAAATAAAGACAGGGGACGTGGTGTTCCAGACAGTGAATATCCTGTTTTTCCTCTTGTTCGCGCTGATCTGTATTTATCCCTTTTACTATATTATCATCAATTCCATCAGCGACAACGAACTGGTAAAAAAAGGCATTATCCGATTCCTGCCCCAGGGAATTCATTTTCAGAATTATACCAAGATATTCCAGTTAAACGGAATCGGTCGGGCCGCCGTGAACTCGGTGCTGCGGACGGTGCTGGGAACCGGCGCCATGCTGATATCTTCCACGGTTCTGGGGTATGCTATGAGCAGAAAGGAATACTGGCACAGAAAGTTCTGGTACCGGTTTCTGGTGATCACCATGTATTTCGGCGCGGGACTGATTCCTGGATATCTGAACATGAAGCGGCTGGGACTTCTGAATAATTTCTGGGTGTATGTGCTGCCGGCGTTCGTATCTCCTTACAATATGATTCTGGTGAAGACCTATATTGAAAGCATACCGGAATCGCTGGAGGAGGCGGCCATTGTGGACGGAGGAGGTTATTTTGCCCGGTTTACAAGGGTTATTCTGCCGCTGTGCAAGCCCATCATTGCCACGGTTACCATTTTTACCGCAGTAGGGCAGTGGAATGCGTTTATGGACACCATTCTGTATATGACGGGAAGCAAAAACCAGACATTACAGTCCGTGCTGTATATGTACCTGACACAATCCAACCGTATGGCGGAACTGATGAAGGAGGGAGGTATGGCAGCCCTGAGCGAGGCGGAACGGTATGCGGCCAATCCCCAGTCGGTGCGCCTGACCATAACGGTGGTGACACTGCTTCCGGTTCTGATGATTTATCCATTCTTTCAACGGTATTTTACCAAGGGTATCATGATCGGTGCCGTGAAAGGATGATGAATGTTATAAGGCAATAAAGGTTTCAGGAAAAGATTTCAAAAGGAGAGGTGCAAAGGATGAAGAGACGAATGAAGAAACTTCTGGCGTTATTGCTGTGTTCCGCTACACTCCTGACGGCGTGCGGAAGTCCCGGTGACGCGGGAAGCAGCGCAGGCGGCAGTGACAGTGGAAGCAGTGCAGGCACAGAGAGCAGCGAAAGCGACGGCGGGGGAAGCGGACAGGAAAACAACAGTGAAAGCAAAGAGACCACCACACTGACATTTTATTCCATGTTTGCCGGATCCAATCTGGATGACGCGGAATGGTTCCGGAAGCTGATCCGGGAAAAGTTCAATATTGAGCTGGATGTGGCGGCCGGAAACGGGGATGACAGCGTGATCCAGGCATTCCTGGCCAGCGGGGAACTGACGGATATCACGGCTTTCCGGGATGCCCAGAGTTACCAGGCGGCAGCCCAGGGCGGGATGCTGATCAATCTGGACGACTATAAGGACAAACTGCCGAATCTCTACGAAAATCCGGATTATGAGGCGGCCATTGCCCACACCAGGGATTTGTACGGCGGGTTATATGCCATGCCTACCCAGATCGGGGAAAACGGGGGACTTTTCGCAGTGCCCCAGATGCGCTGGGATCTTTACCAGCAGCTGGGACGTCCGAAAATAGAGACACCGGAGGATTTGCTGACAGTGCTGAAGCAGATGCAGGAACTGGAGCCGGTGTCCAGGGAAGGCGCCAACACATACGGTTTTCAGCTGTGGAATGACTGGGACGGGGATGTGATGCTTGGATTTATGATGGGACTGTGGATGCTTCCTACAGGATATTATGCAACCGGCCCGGGGGGAATCTGTGAGATCAAGGCAGACGGAAGCGGTGCGCCCAAGGGAATGTTCGACGAGGACAGTCATTATATGGAAGGAATCCGTTTCATGTTCCAGGCAAATCAGATGGGACTGATCGACCCGGATTCCGCCAGCCAGAACGAAGAAGCCATGAACAGTAAAATTATGAACGGCGGGGCGTTATTTACAGGGTACGACAGTGTAAAATACGGCGATACGGAGAGTGCGGAGGGCTTTTACGGACTTGCCACCGTCCTTCCGGAGTATTTCCAGTGTGTGGCCAACGCGGACCGTCCTGTGGGATACCGCTGGCGTTACGGCATCAGCTCCAAGTGTAAAAATGTGGACAAGGCCCTGGAGCTTCTGAACTGGTATTACGGCCCCGAGGGAATCAACACCATACTGAACGGTCCGGAAGGCGTACTGTGGGAGTGGAAGGATGGAAAGCAGGTTGCCACCCAGACTTATCTGGATCAGGGACGCACCAGTGTCCTGGCGGAAGGCGGCACCGTGAGCAATGCCAGCTCCTTCTGGGGCGTGACGGGATACAATCATAACTATAAGATAAACCCGGAAAGCGGCCAGACTTACAGACTCAAAGACACGGATCCGGACTTCAGGCCCCAGGCGGCAGACGCCATGAAGGCAGACTGGCAGAGTGTGTATGGGGAATACAGCGCCATGTATGACTATGTGGCGGAGGCAGACGGCGGAAAGCATCTGATCCGGCTGAATTCCATAGGTGATTTCATCGAACCGAAACCGGACGAGATGGACTCCATTACCAAGCAGATCGATGCCATCGTCATTCCGGCCCAGTGGCAGGCAATATTTGCCAAGGATGAAGCGGAATTTAACGCTATTATCGACCAGGCCAGGGCCGATGCCGAAGCTTTGGGATACAGCCGTGTGGTGGAAGACGAGACAGCCAGGTGGGAAGCTGCGAAAAAAATAGCGGAAAACTACGGCGTTAAGGTGGATTGACAATAAAAAATCCTGTCTGTGTCAGGCATCGGTTAAGGTGCCTGACACAGGATGGGAGCTGGTGTGACAGCGGATGAAAGGATCTGCCGGTACAGCAGCTCCTTTTGCATAGAAAAGTCTGGGGAATTTTTGTATGTGAAAAACCGAAAAACCGGCAAAAGGGGAAATTTGCCGCAGAATGGGGCGTAGGGATGACGGGAATGATTTTCAGACGCGCCCCGGAGGCTGGACGGCAGAAAGGGAGGCACCGGACTTTGGATACAAACAGTCTGAAAGTATATGTTGTTGACGACGAACCGTCCATTGTGGAATGGCTGGTCAATAAGGTGGAATGGGAGGTTTATAATTGCGAGGTGGCAGGTTTTTCCACAGACGCCGGGGAGGCGCTGCGCTATCTGGAGGAAACCCCTGTAGACCTGCTGCTGACGGATGTGTGCATGCCGGGGCTGTCGGGACTGGAACTGATCCGCAGGGTCAAGGAAAAATATGCCGACATTTTTGTCATTGTCATAAGCGCCTATGATAAGTTTGAATATGTAAAGGAAGCATTTCAGTACGGCATTATTGATTATTGTCTGAAACCCATTGATGTGAATGAGTTGTATGAATGCCTGAAATCCGCGGAGGCAGCGTATGGTGAGCGGAAAATGAATTATCAGAATCAGGATATCATGGTTTTCCGGAACAGTATTTTTCAGAGACTGATCAATGGTGAGACCAATTCCTTCCGGCTGGACGAGCAGTGTGAGCTGGCGGGAATCGGGCTGAATGTTCCTGTTTTCCAGGTAGTTCTGCTTGATTTGCGTCATGTGGAAAGTATGGGTTATTCTTCGGTCATGAACCGTTTTGCGGGGCTGGACAGGGCGGGATTTTACTGTTTCATGGACAGACATATGAATCTGGTGCTTCTGTTTCTGGGGGAGCACGGATATGATGATGAGGCGGAGAGGGACGTCCGGGAGGTGCTGCGCCGGGAGGGAATCTGGCAGAATACGTTTATCTGTGTGGGCAGACAGCTGAATCATTACCGGCACATCGCGGAAAATTACCAGGTCTGTCATGATTTTCTGGAGGCCCGTTTTCTCCTGGGGAAAAACATAATCCGTACACAGGAATATCCCTATGAAAAATACCTGGCAGTCCTGAAAAACAAAGAGCTGCAGCAGCTGGAGGGCTGCCTGAAAATGGATTCCAGGGAAGGTGTGCTTGCAAGTATGGAAAAACTGGTAAGTGCCTGCCGGAGGGAAGAGGAAAGGGAGGCGGAACTGATATGCCTGGCAGTGTTTCTGGTGAAAAATCTCAGAATACTTTATCCCTACCGGAAAATTCCTGTGCCGGACGGACATCTGGAAACCCAGGGCAGTTCCGGGAAAATGCTGAAGTGGCTGGGGGCGTTTTACACGGATGTTATCCGCGGCCCGGAGGGGCAGGAAAGTGTGCATCCTTATGTGGAGCGGGCCCTGAAGCAAATCCGCCACGGTTATGGGGACAATTCCCTGTCCCTGCAGGAGATGGCAAAGCAGTGCCATGTGTCGGCGGCCTATCTGGGAAAACTGTTCCGGGAACAGACCGGGGATTTTTTCAATGATTATCTGCTGAAAGTCCGCCTGGAAGCGGCCTGCCAGCTTCTCATGGAGGACAGGCTGCGCATCGGCGCCATAGCGGCGGAGGTGGGTTTTTCCAGCCAGAGTTATTTTAACAAGATGTTCCGCAAAAGCTACGGGATACCGCCGGCGGAATACCGGCGCAGGATTTAAGGGGAAGAAGTGCAAAACAGCGGAGGCATCCGGGGAACAGGAGTATCAGGGATGAAAAAAGTGAAAATTTTACAGAATTATTATTCCAGGCTGACATTTACCAGCCTTTTGTCAGCGGGTGTTCTGGTATTTTCGGCTGCGCTGATTCTGTTAATCTGGCAGTATTCTGCCCGGACGGCGTTTGTGGTGCAGGAGTACGGAAAGGTTCTGCAGGAACTGGAAAAAAATTATATTGAAATCTGGAACAATTACTACAAAGTTTTTGTGCCACTGATGGATGATATGAATGCCCATGAAGTCTGGTCTTTCTGTAAGGCGGAGGATTCGGGATATAAACGGTATACCGTACAATTAAATTTTAAGAGAGTGCTGGCGGGTGTCTGCAGGGAGGACGAGAGAATATGGGGAGTATATTTCAGGCGCTTTGCGGACGGCGCCAGATATCTGTATTCCGACGAGGATCAGCAGCTTACGGAAGTTTTCTGGGATTTGGGAAACATGGATGCCACGGAAGAGTTTCAGCGGGATGTCATCGGGGGCAGAAGGCTGAAACCGGATGATGACAGTGATGTCTTTGGAATCCAGTCGGGAATTTTGTCCAGTCAGAGAAATGGGGAAATTTACAAATACCAGATTTCCATATTATATGATTTAAGTTCCTTTGAGAGAATCGTTGCAAAATATGACCCGGATCCCCGGGCCCGGTTTCTGATCACCTCCCCGGAAGGGAAGATCATCTTTGACAGTCAGGGAGCGTATGGCGGGGAGGAAGATTCTTATTTTGAAAATATGGGGAAGGTAATGGAGGAAGCTCCGGTTTACACCGATGGTGTGACCGCGTATCAGAAAGAAGTGCGAACCCTGGAGAGAAGCGGCGGATTTGTGTTTTACCTGATTCCGCAGCATGTGATTGCGGGATTTCAGTTCAACGGGACATCGGGCCTGATTCTTCTGCTGGCAGGGACCATTATTGTGGTATTGTCCATGGTTATGGTGTCCGTGAACCGTCTGGCAAACCGGAAATTCCGGGAACTGGAAAAGGGGATGCACCAGGTGGGCGGAAACAATCTGCATTACCGGCTTCCCATTGGGGAGCGGGAGGACGAATTTGCCCGGATTGCCGTCCAGTTTAACAAAATGTGCGATGACCTGGAAGATATTATCAATAAAAATTATATTTACCATGTCCTGCAGCAGAGCGCGGAATACAAAGCCCTCCAGACTTGTGTAAATCCTCACTTTCTGTACAATTCCCTGGAAGCCCTGCGGGAGGAACTGGACAAAAGCGGTCACCAGGAAGGGGCAGAGATGGTTCTGCTTCTGTCCAGGATTTTTGAATACCAGATAAGGGGCGATAATATTGTGACCATTCAGAAGGAGGCGCTGGCATTGCAGAATTATATCGATTTTGCGTCAATCCGTTATCGGTATGCCTTCGACTATTCCATTGACTTTGCGGAGGAAATTCTGGACTGCGCCGTGCCGAAACAGATTTTCCAGCCGGTGGTGGAAAATTATTTTGTCCACGGACTGCGCGGAGACGGAACCGATTACATCAGAATCAGCGGTTACAAAGGCTCCAGGGATGGGATGATTCATATATGTTTTTACGATAATGGGAAGGGCTTAAGAGAAGAACAGGTCCGCGGACTGAACGCCGCCCTGAAAGATGAGGAGACAGGAGCCCATATCGGACTTAAAAATGTTAACAGCCGGCTGAAGATTTTGTTTGGGAAAGAAAGCCGTGTGGAAGTGACGTCCAATGCACCGGAACCGGGCGCCTGTGTCCTGCTTGTCTTCGGACAGACCATGAAGCTGGATATGAAACTGCAGTACAAGGACCGGCCGGATTAGGGAAAATGCCTTCCCGCCAGCAGCCGGAAAGCGTTTTTTCGAACAAGTTCCGGGACGCCGGGAGCATGCCGGGAAATCATTTTCCCACATGCCCCGGCTGAAAATTCAGATATTGTCCAGATCGATTTTCCCATGCTCGTCTTCAAAATTGGAAACATGGATCTTCATGAGATTCTCCAGTTCCCGATTGGCGGAGCGGGCATTATATTCCGCCACATAACGGAATTTCTTCAGCACGCAGGAATCGGCCCTCAGTGTAAATTTTGACATATTTGAATCCATATGTTACCTCCTATGCCTCTGCCCGCCGTGACGCTGCAGGATCCCGGGCAGAGAGAATAAAGAATGCCTACTTTTTCAGGGTAATATTTGCGTTTTATTATAAATTCAAAAGTTGGTCAAAATCAGAAATGACGGCTATATGACGGCACAAAAAATAAAAAGTTTAAATTCATATTGACAAATGCTGGATTGCTGATTATAATAAAGCAGTGTGTGAAGCGAAAGATTTCCAGTGTGAATGTAGTTCGCATCCCAGCGATGAACAGGAGCCGCCATGTTAATAAACTTATCAGATGTATTGACATCCGAAGGCATGGAACAGTCCAGGGAGATTCCCCTTGAAATGACATGCTTTGAGTGCCGGATGGGAAGTTTTGAGATTCTTTCCAAATCTCCCGTATCCTTTCTTTTTACAAATGAGGGTCCCGGCAAGGTGAAAATCCGGGGAGGCGCAGAACTGGTTTTTGGGACAAGATGTGACCGGTGTCTGGAGGAAGTGCCTGTGGCGCTGAACCTGCGGTTCGAGAGAATTATTGCCGCACCGGGGACGGAAGATGAGGAAGCGGATGAATTGGGCCTGACGGAGAACTGTCAGCTCGATACAGAGACTTTCGTACACAACGAAATTTTGGTTAACTGGCCTGCGAAGATTCTGTGCAGGGAAGACTGCAGAGGGATATGTCCCGTATGTGGACAGAATCGGAATCAGAGGGACTGCGGGTGCGATACTTTCGTGCCAGATCCCCGTATGGCGGTAATACAAGATATCTTCAACAAGAATAAGGAGGTGTAACGATGGCGATTTGTCCGAAGAATAAATCTTCCAAGAGCAGAAGGGATAAGAGGAGGGCAAACTGGAAAATGACCGCGCCCACTCTGGTAAAATGCAGCAAGTGCGGAGCGCTCATGGTGCCCCACAGGGTTTGCAAGGCTTGCGGTTCTTACAATAAGAAGCAGGTTGTCGAGGTTGATTAAGGGGCCGGAGAGTGCTTGTGTCCGGGTTTATTATGTCAGCGAGGAAGGCAGGGCGTTCTGAGGAGCGCCCTTTTTTTATGCGCAGGGGCGCGTAAGGAAATCAGCAGCGAAAGCTGCACGCGCCCCGCGCGGCGAGTAGTGGAGAGGAGCATTCCCCTGCCCGATTGCACAGGGGTGAAGGTATTTCCTTACTTGCTGGTCCTTGAAAAAACACTTGCTTTTTGGATAAGATTCCCTTATAGTTAATATTGGAAATAAGAATGTACGTGAAAGAGTGATGATGGAAAGGAAATCCAATGGCTGAGATAGTAAAAGTGGCTGTAGATGCCATGGGGGGTGACAATGCGCCCGGGGAGATCGTGAAGGGTGCGGTGGACGCGGTAAACGCGGATAAGAGGGTAAAAGTGTTCCTGACAGGCCGGGAAAGCGTGATAAAAGAGGAGCTGAAGAAATATAATTATAGGGAAGAACAGATGGAAATCATACATGCGGAGGAAGTGATAGAAACCGGGGAGCCTCCGGTGATGGCCATCCGCAAAAAAAAGAATTCTTCCATAGTCAAAGCCATGTATCTGGTCCGGGATGGGGAATGTGACGCTTTGGTTTCCGCAGGAAGCACCGGGGCGGTGCTGGTGGGAGGCCAGGTGATTGTCGGCCGCATCAAGGGTGTGGAGAGACCGCCCCTTGCGCCGGTGATACCCCATATGAATGGAGTGAGCCTTCTGCTGGACTGCGGCGCCAATGTGGACGCAAGGCCTTCCCAGCTGCTGCAGTTTGCCAAGATGGGAAGCGTCTATATGGAAAGCGTCATCGGGGTCAAAAACCCCAGGGTGGGCCTGGTGAATATCGGCGTGGAGGAGGAGAAGGGCAACGCCCTTACGAAGGAAGCCTATCCGCTGTTAAAAAACTGTCCGGAGATTCATTTTATCGGCAATGTGGAGGCGCGGGACATCCCCCTTGGCGGGGCAGACGTGCTGGTGTGCGAGGCCTTTGTGGGAAATGTGGTTCTGAAGATGCTGGAGGGAGTCAGCGGGGCCCTGATTCAGAAGATCAAGGACGGCATGATGACTTCTTTCCGTAGTAAAATGGGCGCCCTTCTGGTGAAGCCTGCCCTGAAGCGGACGCTGAAAGATTTCAGCACGGACGAATACGGCGGGGCGCCGCTTCTGGGCCTGAACGGTCTGGTGGTCAAAACCCACGGAAGCAGCAGGGCCATTGAGATCAGGAATTCTATTCTGCAATGCATTGCATTCAAGGAACAGAAAATAAATCAAAAGATCAAGGAACAGGTGGTTCTTGAAGACTAGGGAAAGGAGGGTAGCCAATGGAATTTGAAAAATTAAAGAAAGTCATCGCGGATGTATTGAATGTGGACCCGGATGAGATTACCATGGAAACTACGTTTGTGGATGATCTGGGGGCGGATTCACTGGACGTTTTTCAGATCGTTCTGGGTATCGAAGAGGAATTTGACATTGAAATTCCTGCTGAGAAAGCAGAAAAGATCAATACCGTGGAAGAGGCAGTGGAATTAATCAAAGGTGCTCTGGGATAAGACGCCCTGTCCTTACGGACTTTAACGTTACTTCTGGTAACACTTTAATAGGAGCAGTCCGCTGTGGGACTGCTCATTTGTGTTATCAAGGAATGCGGGACCGTGGATGGAAAGAGAGAAAATCATATAAAAAGAGGTTTGAAAAATGTCAGAGGAGTATAGCATAGAAGCGTTGGAAGAGCGGATTGGCTACCGGTTCCATGACCGGGAGCTGCTCAGGCAGGCCATGACTCACAGCTCTTTTACCAATGAGCAGAAAATACGGAAAAAAAAGAATTATGAGCGCCTGGAGTTTCTGGGCGATGCCGTGCTGGAACTGGTTTCCAGTGAATTCCTGTTCCGTGAGAACCAGACCATGTCAGAGGGGGAACTTACGAAAAAACGCGCATCCATGGTCTGCGAACCGTCCCTGGCATACTGCGCCAGGGATCTGGAACTGGGCAAATTCATGCGCCTGGGAAGAGGGGAGGAATGTACCGGCGGCAGGGGCCGTGACAGCATCATTTCAGATGTGATGGAGGCGGTGATCGGCGCCATTTACATCGATGGAGGCATGGAGAACGCCAGGCAGTTTATCAACCGCTTTGTGTTGTCCGACCTGGAGGACAAGCAGTTGTTCTACGACAGCAAGAGCAGCCTGCAGGAAGTGCTGCAGGGGCGGCTGCGGAAGGACTTTCATTACGAGCTGATGGAGGAGAGCGGTCCGGAACACAATAAATTATTCAGAGTGTCGGTATATATGGAGGAGGAGCTTCTGGGCAGGGGCGAGGGAAGGACAAAAAAAGCGGCGGAACAGCAGGCTGCATACAAGGCGCTGCTGCTTTTGAGGGATAGAGGATGTATTTAAAAAGTATAGAGGTGCAGGGCTTTAAGTCTTTTGCAAATAAAATTAATTTCCAGTTCCACAATGGTATTACCGGAATCGTGGGCCCCAACGGAAGCGGAAAAAGCAATGTGGCCGACGCGGTCCGCTGGGTTCTGGGAGAGCAGCGGGTAAAGCAGCTAAGGGGCGCCAGCATGCAGGATGTCATTTTCTCGGGCACGGAGAACCGGAAACCTTTGAGTTACGCTTATGTTGCCATCACATTGGACAATGCGGACCATCAGCTTGCCATAGATTTTGACGAGGTGACGGTGGCCAGGCGTATCTACCGTTCCGGAGAAAGTGAATATCTGATCAACGGTAGTTCCTGCCGTTTAAAAGATGTAAATGAACTGTTCTATGACACAGGTATCGGCAAGGAAGGTTACTCCATTATCGGTCAGGGACAGATCGACAAGATCCTGAGCGGGAAACCGGAAGAGCGCAGGGAACTGTTTGACGAGGCCGCAGGTATCGTGAAGTTCAAGCGCAGGAAGGCTGCGGCACAGACAAAGCTGGAGAATGAGAAACAGAATCTGGTGCGTGTGAACGATATTCTGTCTGAACTGGAGAAACAGACCGGCCCCCTGGAGCGTCAGTCCGAGACTGCCAGAATTTATCTGCGCAAGCGGGAGGAACTGAAGAACCTGGATGTCAATGTTTTTCTGCTGGAAAACGCAAGACTGCGGGAGCAGCTGAAAAGCGTGGAAGAGAAATACCGGATTGCCAGTGGAGAATTGTCCGAGACCGGTGAAGCCTATGAAAACATCAAGGACGAATACGGCCGGATTCAGGAGGAACTGGAAACACTGGAGTCTGAGATCGAAAAGGCCAGGAGTATCGCCACGGATGCCGGACTGGCCCGGGGGAGACTGGAGGGAGAGATCAATGTCCTGAAGGAACAGATCAATTCCGCACGGGGAAGCGAGACGCATCTGAACAGCCGCCGGAATACGCTGCAGGAGGAAATCGCGGCCAGGGAACAGGACAAGGCAAAACTCCTTTCGGAGCAGGCCAGCACGGACGCGGAGATGGAGGAGACTGCCTCCATGGCTGCGGGGGCAAGACAGAAACTGGACGATATCCAGCAGAAGATAGAAGAGCTGAATAACTGTCTGGAGGCAGGCAAGAACACCATTATCAGTGAGCTGAACCAGAGGGCCACGGTAAAGTCCCAGCTGGGCCGTCTGGATACCATGATGGAGCAGGTGAATATCAGAAGGGCAGAACTGAATTCCCGTCTGCTGAGGCATAAATCCGACGAAGTGGCCAGGGAAGAGAGCTTAAGGCAGATGGAGAGGGCGTTTGAGGCCATCACGGAAGAAATCAGCGCCCTGAACGCAAAGGAAGCATCCATGGAGCAGGAGCTGGGGGGATTCCGGGAAGAGCTTACCAGAAGGGATGCGTCTCTCCGGGAGGCACAGAGTGCGTACCACATGGAGAAGTCGAAGCTGGAGGCCCTGACCAATCTGGCCGAGCGCTATGAAGGCTATGGCGGAAGCGTCAAAAAGGTCATGGAACAGCGGGAAAAGAACAGGGGGATTGTGGGGGTGGTGGCGGACATCATCCAGGTGGACAAAAAATATGAGACCGCCGTGGAGACAGCCCTGGGGGGAAGTATCCAGAATATTGTCACGGACAATGAAGATACGGCAAAACGTATGATAGGATACTTAAAGACGAACAGACTGGGAAGGGCAACCTTCCTGCCCCTGACAGGCATCCGGAATCCCCAGAAATTTAAGGATACACAGGTGCTGGGGGAGAAGGGGGTTATCGGCACTGCGGACACCCTGGTGCGCATTGACGAAAAATACCGGGATGTGGCGTTGTCGCTGCTGGGCAGGATTGTGGCAGTGGACCATGTGGACAACGCGGTGGCCCTGGCGGCAAAGTACCATCACAGCCTGCGCATCGTGACGCTGGAAGGGGAACTGCTGGTTCCCGGGGGCGCTATCAGCGGCGGCGCTTATAAAAACAGCAGCAATCTTCTGGGCAGGCGGCGGGAGATTGAAACCCTGGAGAAGCATGTGGCAGAACTGGCGGCCGAGACGGAAAAAATCAACCGGGGCATCGAAGATACCAAGGCGAGACGTACCAGGATGCGTGTGGACCTGGAGGCCATTAAAAATGACATCCAGCGCAAATCCATAGAGCAGAATACGGCCAGACTGAATATTGCCCAGGCCAGGGAGCGTATGGAGGAGGAAGTGGAAAGCGCCGCCTCCCTGCAGACAGAAGAAAAAGAAATCGAAGAGAAAATGATTCAGATCAACAGCGACAAGGAAAACATACGCCGGGAGCTGGCGGCAAGCGAGGAACTGGAGGCACATACCCAGGAAGAGATCGCGGTTTTCCAGAAGGAGCTGGAGCAGCAGCGCAAAACAGAGACGGAAGCTGCTGCTGCTGCTGCGGAATGGGATCTGAAGGTGGAAAAAATGCGTCAGACCCTTGGGTTCCGCCAGAGCAATGTGGAGCGTATCCAGGGGGAAATCGGGCGGTCCCAGGCAGAACTGGCAGAAATCCTGGATGCCCTGGAAGAGAATGCCCGGGAGCTGGAGCGCAGGCAGCACAATATTACGGAGATAGAGAAAACCATAGAGGCTTCCTTCCAGGCCCAGAGCGAATCCCAGACAAAGCTGAAGGAAGATCTGGCGCGGAAAGAGGAACTGGCAGCCAGGCAGAAGACTTTTTTTGCAAGGCGGGAAGAACTGTCGGAGAAGCTTTCCGGCCTGGACAAGGAGACTTACCGTCTGAATGCCCAGAAGGAAAAAATGGAAGAATCCATGGAGTCCCAGATCAATTATATGTGGGATGAGTATGAGATTACATTGAGTGACGCGGCGGGCCTTAGGGATGAGGAGATGACGGATCTGCCCGCCATGAAGAAGGAGATTGCGTCTCTCAGGGACCAGATCAGGAAGCTGGGGGATGTAAACGTGAATGCCATTGAGGATTATAAGAATCTCATGGAGCGCTTTACCTTTATGTCCACCCAGAGGGACGACCTGGTGGAAGCGGAGAAGACACTGGAAGGCATTATCGAGGAACTTGACAATGCCATGAGAAGGCAGTTTACGGAAAAATTTGCGGAGATCGGAAGGGAATTTGACAAGGTTTTCAAGGAATTGTTCGGCGGGGGAAAGGGAACGCTGGAACTGACTCCCGACGAGGATATTCTGGAAGCGGGCATCCGCATCATTGCCCAGCCCCCGGGCAAGAAGCTTCAGAACATGATGCAGCTGTCCGGCGGGGAAAAAGCGCTGACAGCCATATCGCTGCTGTTTGCCATACAGAATCTGAAGCCGTCCCCGTTCTGTCTGCTGGACGAGATCGAGGCGGCGCTGGACGATTCCAATGTGGGCAGATTTGCAAAATATTTACATAAGCTCACAAAGAACACACAGTTTATAGTCATAACCCACAGAAGGGGGACCATGGAGCAGGTTGACCGGCTATATGGAATTACCATGCAGGAAAAAGGCGTTTCCACTCTGGTGAGCGTGAACCTGATCGACAAGGATCTGGAGTGAAAACGGGAATGATCATGATAGCGAAGGGAGAGTGACGAAAGTATGGGTGAGGGGAAAAAAGGATTTTTTGCCAGATTAAAGGAAGGGCTGACGAAGACAAGGAATAATATTGTCAGGGGAATCGACTCCCTGTTCAATGGTTTTTCCGCCATTGACGACGATTTCTACGAGGAACTGGAAGAGATCCTGATCATGGGCGATATCGGCGTGAACGCTACCATGGAGATTGTGAGCCGGCTGCGGAACCAGATCAGGGAACAGCATATCAAGGAGCCCATGGAATGCAAGCAGCTGCTGATAGAGGGCATCAAGGAACAGATGCGTGTGGATGAGAATGCTTATGATTTCGAGAAAAAGCAGTCTGTGATCATGGTAATCGGCGTCAACGGTGTGGGAAAGACCACATCCGTGGGAAAACTGGCCGGCAAATTTAAGGATGACGGAAGAAAGGTGCTGATTGCGGCCGCCGACACTTTCCGGGCCGCTGCCGGGGACCAGCTGGCAGAATGGGCCAGGCGTGCCGATGTGCCCATGGTGGGGGGAAATGAGGGCGCGGATCCCGCCAGTGTGGTGTATGACGCGGTGAACGCGGCCAGGGCCAGGGGCGTGGACGTGCTGCTGATCGACACGGCAGGACGGCTCCACAACAAGAAGAATCTGATGGAAGAGCTGCGGAAAATGAACCGTATTGTGGACAGGGAATTTCCCAATGCACACAGGGAGAATCTCATCGTGCTGGACGGAACCACCGGACAGAATGCCCTGGTCCAGGCCAGGGAGTTCGGAGAGGTGGCAGACCTGACGGGCATTATCCTGACCAAGATGGACGGTACGGCAAAGGGCGGAATCGCGGTGGCAATACAATCCGAACTGCAGGTCCCGGTGAAGTACATCGGCGTGGGCGAGACCATAGACGATCTGCAGAAATTTGATTCCGACGAGTTTGTAAACGCTCTTTTCGACGTGAAAGGGGAGGAGCCGGAAGACTGAAGGACCCTGTGCACAGGCAGGGGGCCCCGGAACGGCTGCAGGCATAAGGTATTTGCGGCAGACATAAGCGCGCGGGGCCCTTCCACCAAAGGAATGGATGTCTGGAAAAGAGAGCGGGGAAACGGTTTTGCGAGCTTGAATTCACAGATATTTAATAGTATAATCGAATGGATAGGTGTTATTACCTGGACAGATAGAAAATAATTTTAAGGAGGTCGGAGGCAAGTATGATTACCTGGAACAATTTGGATACCATTTCTGCATACCAGGAGCTGCGGAAGGTGACGCCCGTAAATCTCAGGGAGGCAATGACAGGGGAGAACGGGGCGGAACGGGTCCGGAAATATTCTGTTCCCATGGCGGCCGGGCTGGCTTACAATTACGCCGCCAAGCAGGTGGATGACGAGGTGCTGGAAGCGCTTGCAAAATTGGCGGAAGAGACACAGCTTGCGGGAAAGTTTGAAGCTCTTTACAATGGTGAAGTGATCAATACCGGGGAGAAGCGCATGGTGCTCCATCATATGACCCGGGGACAGCTTGGGGAAGGCGTTGCGGCCGATGGCGTGGACAAGCGCAGCTTTTACGTACAGGAGCAGAAAAAAATCGCTGAGCTGGCAAATAAGGTACATGCCGGTGAAATCACAAACGCGGCAGGGGAGAAATTCACCACCGTGGTGCAGATCGGCATCGGCGGCAGTGACCTTGGCCCCCGCGCCATGTATCTTGCGCTGGAAAACTGGGCGAAGGTAAACAATACTTTCAAAATGGAGGCCAGATTCATCAGCAATGTGGACCCCGATGACGCCGCGGCCGTGCTGAATACCATTGACGTGGCCCATTCCCTTTTCGTGCTGGTGTCCAAATCAGGCACTACCCTGGAGACACTGACCAATGAGTCTTTCGTAAAGGATGCGCTGAAGAATGCGGGGCTGGATCCCTCCAGGCATATGATTGCCGTCACCAGCGAGACTTCGCCCCTGGCAAAGAGCGATGATTATCTGGCGGCGTTCTTTATGGATGATTATATCGGCGGCCGTTTTTCCTCCACCTCCGGCGTGGGCGGCGCGGTATTGTCCCTGGCATTCGGGCCGGAAGTATTCGCACAGTTCCTGGACGGGGCGGCAGAGGAGGATAAGCTTGCCCGGAATCAGGATATGTTTGCAAATCCCGCCATGCTGGATGCCCTGATCGGGGTTTATGAGCGCAATGTACTGGGATACCAGAACACGGCAGTACTGCCTTATTCCCAGGCCCTGAGCCGCTTCCCCGCGCATTTACAGCAGCTTGACATGGAATCCAACGGCAAATCGGTAAACCGTTTCGGTGAACCGGTAGGATATCCCACCGGGCCGGTGATTTTCGGCGAACCCGGCACAAACGGACAGCATTCCTTCTACCAGCTGCTGCACCAGGGAACCGATATCATCCCGCTGCAGTTTGTGGGCTTTAAAAACAGCCAGATGGATAAGGATGTGGTGATTCAGGACAGCACAAGCCAGCAGAAGCTCTGCGCCAATGTTGCGGCACAGATCGTTGCGTTTGCCTGCGGCAAAGAGGATGAGAACCGCAACAAGAACTTTGAGGGCGGCCGTCCTTCCAGCATCATTGCCGGCGATCAGCTGACACCCCAGGCTCTGGGCGCCCTGCTGTCTCATTTTGAGAATAAAGTGATGTTCCAGGGTTTTGTGTGGAATATCAACAGTTTTGACCAGGAAGGCGTACAGCTGGGTAAGGTTCTGGCAAAGAAGGTGCTGGCCCATGACACGGATGGCGCACTGAAGGCCTACAGTGATCTGCTGAATATCTAATATTCCGGCAGACAGGCTGTCGCTTTTTCGGATAAAATCCGTGAGGCGGCAGCTTTTTTATGCGCATGGGTGCATAGGGAAAAGCGCATATGGAAAATTGTTGCTGATGCAACATGGGCACAATCACCCGGAGGAGGAATGTCAGCAAAGGCTGACGGGTGTCCGGCGCGGCGAGTAGTGAAAGAGGAATCTTTCCTGCTGGATTGCACTGCCCGGTGCAGAGGAAATATGCCGCTAAAGCGGCGCACGGGGCGCGAGGTGGGTAGTGGAGAGGGACGTTCCCTGCTTGATTGCGCAGGGGAGAAGAAGATGCCCCGGCCCATAGAGAACTTGCCCCGGCAGATATGGGAATTACCTGTGGAAATGGGCAGAAATACGGGGATGCTATCCGGCAGGGATGTGAAAAGTAACAAAAATACAGTGTTGGTATCCCCAAAGCATGTTAAAGATTGACAAACGGCACTTCAGGAGATAATATAAAAGTATCACGAAAGGAGGAAAAA
Organism: uncultured Acetatifactor sp.; assembly: GCA_910577185.1. Taxonomy (GTDB): domain Bacteria; phylum Bacillota; class Clostridia; order Lachnospirales; family Lachnospiraceae; genus Acetatifactor. The sequence continues at coordinate 9,070 of CAJTLR010000029.1, read as the reverse complement.
GATGAAGGAAGAAATGCAGGCAAAAGGAAAAGAGGTTTCTGCGGAAACAAATGTTCCCGAGGCGTCAAATGCTCCTGTGGAAACAAAAACTTCTGTGGAAACCAAAGCATCCGTGGAAGAAGGTCTCACCCTGGAAAAATTTGAAGAGGCTTCCGAGGTGGTAAAGAGAGTAACACTGGAGACAAAACTGGTATTCAGCGAATACTTAAGCGCACAGACAGGGAACAAAGTGTACCTGAAACCCGAAAACATGCAGCTTACCGGCGCATATAAGCTTCGTGGCGCATATTACAAAATATGTACGCTCTCGGAGGAAGAGCGGGCCAAGGGGCTGATCACCGCGTCTGCCGGAAACCATGCCCAGGGCGTGGCTTACGCGGCAAAGGCATACGGTACCAAAGCGGTTATTGTCATGCCTACCACCACACCCCTGATGAAAGTAAACCGTACCAAGGGTTACGGCGCGGAGGTGGTGCTTTACGGGGATGTGTACGACGAGGCATGCGCAAAGGCCTATGAACTGGCGGACGAGAACGGATACACCTTTATTCATCCCTTTGATGACCTGACGGTGGCAACCGGCCAGGGAACCATCGCCATGGAGATCGTCAAGGAACTTCCTCTGGTGGATTACATACTGGTTCCCATTGGAGGCGGCGGACTGGCCACGGGTGTTGCCACACTGGCAAAATTGTTAAATCCTAAGATAAAAGTGATTGGAGTGGAGCCTGCCGGGGCAAACTGTATGCAGAAATCCCTTGCGGAAGGCCATGTGGTCACATTGCCCAAGGTTGCCACCATCGCGGATGGTACGGCGGTGAAAACGCCCGGCGGCAAGCTGTTCCCCTATATCCAGAGGAATCTGGATGGCATTATCACGGTGGAAGACCATGAGCTGGTGGTTGCATTCCTGGACATGGTGGAAAATCACAAGATCGTGGTGGAGAATTCCGGTCTCCTGACGGTTGCAGCCTTAAAGCACCTGGATGTGAAGGGCAAGAAAGTGGTTTCCATCTTAAGCGGCGGAAATATGGACGTGACTACCATGTCTTCCGTGGTACAGCAGGGTCTGATCATGCGAGACAGAATTTTCAGCGTATCCATTCTTCTGCCTGACAAGCCGGGTGAGCTGTACAGTGTTTCCGGTATTATCGCCAAGGCAAACGGCAATGTGGTGGAACTGGAGCACAATCAGTTCGTTACCACGAACCGGAATACCGCAGTGGAACTGAGAATTACCATGGAGGCATTCGGTACGGAGCACAAAGAGCAGATTATGAAGTCACTGGAAGAGGCAGGTTACAGACCCAAGCTGGTAAATGCCAGTTTCTGAGTCCGGCATGGCCGGCTTCTTCCCGGGCGCGGACTTCGCACTGCAGGCGGGCCGCCGGGATCCCGGCTGGGTCGGTGGCAGGCGGGGGTAATGCAGGGTATTCCGGCCGGGAACGGTTATGGCCCGCCCGGGAGGATAAGGGCCATTCCGGGGATTGTTTTCGGCCCGGGAGCCGGTCCGGATAGTTTTGATGAATTGGGAGTAGAAAGTAGAGGCAGCATGAAGATCAGTAAAGAACAGGAGCACGAAATACAGTACGAGGAAAAGAAGACATTCAGACGCAGGGCAATGGACTATCTGACGATTACGGTGGCATCTGCCATATATGCCGTTGCCGTCAGTCTGTTTCTGGATCCAAACGCCCTTGCACCCGGCGGTGTCACGGGAATTTCCATCATTTTAAGCAAGCTGACAAGTCTGGAGACAGGTACCCTGATGTTTGCGGTGAACATTCCGATTCTGCTGCTGGGCATGTGGAAATTCGGATGGAAGTTTATCTTGTCCACATTGTATTGTACGGCAGTGTCTTCTTTCTTTACCAATCTTCTGGCGCCTTTCGGTGCCCTGACCAGGGATCCCCTGCTGGCGGCCCTGGCAGGAGGGTCGCTTATGGCAGTGGGACTGGGTCTGATTTTCAAGGCCGGCGCTACTTCCGGCGGCACGGATATTATCATAAAACTGATGCGGCTGAAATTCCCTCATCTGAAGACGGGGGCGCTGTTTCTGATGACGGATACTGTCATTGTGGCGGCATCGGCCTTTGTATTCCAGAATATTGATATCGCGCTGTATGCAGGCCTGGTGGTGGTGGTGGATTCGTTTCTCATTGACGTTGTGCTCTACGGCAGGGATGGCGCCAAAATGCTGTTCATTATCAGTGATGCCCCGGAAACAATGGTAAAACGGTTTCTGGAAGAACTGGACATCGGTGTCACGTATCTTTCCGGCAGCGGGGCTTACAGCGGAAAGGATAAAGATGTGATTCTCTGTGTGGTGAAGAAGCAGCTGCTTCCCAAGGCAGAGGAGATTGTGCGCCAGGAGGATCCGGGGGCTTTCATGATCATCACAAGCGCCACCGAGATTTACGGCGAGGGATACAAAAATATTTTCAGCCAGAAGCTGTGACATTTTTCCAGCCGCAGGCAGGGGAAGGGCGGAGCTGCCGGGAATGTTGGATGATGCGCTGAAAATGGATACGGATTTGGATGGACTGAAAACTGATATGGTGGCTGCCCGGGGTCAGGGATGTGGAAGACGGTAAAGGTACTTCACGGAAATGCTTCCGGAAGAAAAACCGAATGAGTTCTTGACATGGGCAGAAATGGATGTTACACTAAACAAAGTTCAGGAAGAGAGGTATCTGTCATGTTGATTTTTGCATGTGGAAGAATGCGTAAATAATATCGGACGATAAGAAGGCTGTCAGGTCTTCTTTTGGTACGATTTTTTTCGTATTTTCCCGCATGAAGAGCATGACGATACCTTTGTTTGTCTGAGAAATTTCTCATAATAACATAGGTGTCTGTTTGCTGCGGGTATATACCGCAGTTTTTTTATGCGCAGGGGCGCATAAGGAAGATTGTTGCTAACGCAACATGCGCCCCGCGCGGCGAGCAGTGGAGAAGAGCATTCCCCTACTTGATTACGCAGGGGCGCATAAGGAAGATTGTTGCTAATGCAACATGCGCCCCGCGCGGCGCAAACAGTTTATTAACACTGGAAGGATTGTGAGGAAAAACAGATGAAAGAACATTTGAAATCTATGGCAGATAATTTCCGTTATCTGCTTCACGAAATGTATTTATTCAGGAAGGGGAGTATTTTCCTTCCTGTTCTGGGAAGTATATTCCGAATCTTTTTGTCTTTGATTACCCTGTGGATACCAAAACTCATATTGGACCTGATTGAAAGCAGGGCAGATTATACTGATCTGCTTTTGTGGATTCTGGTCAGCAGCAGCGGACTTCTGCTGATGTCTGTGGCCAGCGCTCTGGTACATAACCGGATTGACAGTTATTCCCAGAGTTTCCTTTTTACCAGGCTGAAAGCCGGATGGGAGGAAAAGATGATAGAACTGGATTATGATGTCTTTGCCTCCCATGAAGGAAAAGTCTGTGCGGAAAAGGCCAGAAATGCCATCTATAGTCCGAATTTCGGCGTTGTGACCTATCTTGGCAGGGTGACGGGACTGCTGGAGAATGCAGGAGGCATTCTGGCCCTGGGCTCCATGATCTGGGTGCTCCAGCCGCTGGTTCTGGCAGGACTGCTCCTTTTGTCCGGCATAGAGCTTTGGGCCGGGGAACTGGCAGAGAAACACAGGCACGATCTGCAGGAAGAAAGAGCCGGAGCTAACCGGAAACTAAATTATATAGCATATCAGACCAGGGGAATCAGGGAAGGGAAAGATATCCGCATTTATTCCATGAGGGAATGGCTCCGGGGGATTGCCCGGAATGCCGTGGCAGGAAAGGATAGGGTGGAAGCGCAGGCATCCCGTCTGGATTTTGGAAAAATGCTGTTGAATGGTCTGCTTATTTTTCTGAGAAACGGGTGTGCATATGGGTATTTTATCTGGCAATATCTGCAGGGCAATATGACATTGGGTGATTTTACCCTTTCTTTTGCCGCGATTACCGGCCTGGGAAACTATCTGGGCAGCCTGGTGCAGGGATACACCGCTTTCCGGGAAGCAGACTATTATGTGACGGATTTCCGTCAGTTTCTGGAGCTGGGGCAGTCTGGGGGCAGGAAAAAATATAACACAAGCATGATAGATGGGCCGGTTTCCTTCCACTGGGATCATGTCTCTTTTTCTTATTGGGAAGAAGATGGAAAAGGAGGCCGTATGGAGATTCCGGTGCTGAAAAATATCAGTCTTACCATAAAAGCGGGAGAGAAGCTGGCGATTGTGGGAGTAAACGGGGCCGGAAAAACTACCTTTGTAAAGCTTCTGTGCGGGCTGCTGAAGCCCGGGGAGGGTAGTATTTCGGTAAATGGCATGAATCTGGCAGACTTCGACGGAAAAGATTACAGAAAACTTTTTTCGGCGGTTTTTCAGAAGTCAGGCCTGCTTCCGGTGAGTATCCGGGAAAATATTACATTGGACATGGACAGGGACGGGAGACCCGGTGAAAGTAAAATGATAATCGGCGAAAGAACACAAAAATCTGGTATGGAAAAAAATGTATGGGAACGGATTCCAGGGACAGAGAACGGTATATGGAACCAGGGAAAAGACTGTGACAAGGATGCTGTGTGGACATGTATCCGACTGGCAAATCTGGAAGAAAAGGTGCGCTCGCTGCCGGAGGGACTGGATACACAGATGGTAAAGCAGATTACGGAAAACGGAACAGAGTTGTCAGGAGGAGAACAGCAACGCCTGCTGCTGGCAAGGGCATTGTATAAAGATGCGCCGGTGCTGATTCTGGACGAACCTACAGCGGCCCTGGATCCTATTGCGGAAAACGAAATTTACCAGGCTTATGGCAGACTGACAGAGGGAAAAACTTCGGTTTTTATTTCCCACAGACTGGCGTCCACCAGATTCTGCGACCGCATTCTTGTTATGGAACAGGGGGAAATTACGGAATCAGGAACCCATGAAGAATTGATGAAGCTAAATGGCAGATACGCGGAAATGTTCCGCGTACAGAGTGAGTACTATGTACCATGCACGTAGAAAATCAAGCGTCAGCGAAGCAGACATTTGATTTTCAAGGCATGGTAACGAAAGAATCGAATCTGCGAAGCAGATGAAAAGCACGTAGTGCGTCAGACGCGGAGCGTCTGGATTCTTGAGTCTATACTGCAGAAAACTCCAACAAAATCAAGCGTCAGCGAAGCAGACATTTGATTTTCAAGGCATGGTAACGAAAGAATCGAATCTGCGAAGCAGATGAAGAGCACGCAGTGCGTCAGACGCGGAGCGTCTGGATTCTTGAGTCTATACTGCAGAAACCCCCAACAAAAACAAGCGTCAGCCAGGGCTGAACCGAATTTGGACATATATAGTTGACACTACCGGAATTATAGGAAAGGAAATGAATATGAAGAAAAACGGAAGAACATTACAACAGGATATATCAATCATAAAAAGAGGGATTCAGGAGTTTGACAAAATACTGCCTGGGCAGATGGCCTTTCTGACATGCAGAAGCGTATTGTCAGCGTTTACGCCTTACATTGCGATTGTGCTGTCAGCCATGATACTGAACGAGCTGGCAGGAAACCGAGAAGGAGAAAAGCTGCTGGAATATGTACTGTTTTCCGTGGGGGCCACGCTGCTGTTTTCCGTCACGGGATTCTGGCTGGATGCGAAAATTGCCGTGGGTTACGGCAGATTGTTTTCCACCCATGAACTGATTTTGACAGATAAAGCTTACCGGATTCCTTTTTTCCGGCTGGAACAGGAAAGTACCCGCAGTCTGCGGGAGCAGGTATCCGGCAGCATCAGTCTCACCGGAGGCGGTATGGCCAGTCTGTACTGGGATATGGATGTGGTGGTAAAGAATCTGTGTTCCGGAATAATAGCGCTTCTTCTGGGTGTGAAGTTCATGAGCCAGGTGGCAGAGGGAGTGCGGAGAGGGCTGATCAGATCGGATATAGGGATTCTGATCCTGTCCCTGCTGGCATTTCTGGTTTTAGGAAGTGTTTTTATCACCTGTAAGATTGCATCCAAACGTTTTGATGTGAGTTTTGAGGTGTTCGAGCATGGGGCAAAGTATAATCGCTATGGTGAATTTTATGACTTAAGTTATCTGCCAGACGAATATTCCGCAATGGATATACGGATTTTTGAACAAAAAAACCTGATTCTGGACGAATGCCAGAAAAAATGCCATGGCGTCCTGGCCCGGGGCAAAGAAAAGGAAATGAAGGCCGTGGGCAGGCTTCAATTGGCCCAAATCCTGTGTACGGGAATCTGCGGTGCCAGTGTCTATGCGCTGGTGGGTTTTCTGGCTGTCAGAAAGGTCATCGGCATCGGGAATGTACTCATGATTTCCGCTTCCTCATCAATGCTGATCAGTGCATTGAGTGAACTGGCACAGATTATCACTGATCTGAGGAATAATAATGTACATCTGCTGCATTATTTTTCCTATATGGATTTGGAAGAGGAAGTAACGGAAAAAAGCAGCCGGGAATGCAAAAAAACAGGAAACAGAACTATCCGGCCGGGAACACAAAAAAACAGGGAACAGAAAAATGCTGCGGACATGGTACAAAATACAGCCGGCAGACAGGGGATTGTGTTTGATAACGTCAGTTTCCGTTATCCGGGAAGCGATACCATGGTGCTTCAGAATGTCAGCCTGGAAATCTTTCCGGGAGAGAAAATGGCTCTTGTGGGAGAGAACGGCTCCGGCAAGACCACCCTTGTGAAGCTGCTCTGCCGTCTGTACCGGCCTGCCGGAGGAAGAATCTTGTTGGACGGCAAAGATATCTGGGATTACCCTTATGAAGAGTTTATCGCAAAAATTGCAACGGTGTTTCAGGATTTTTCGCTGTTTGCATTTGCCATTGCGGAAAATGTGGCGGCTTCCGGGGACTATGATGGAAAAAAAGTATATGCAGCCCTCTGCAGCGCCGGGATGAAGAAAAAGATAGACAGCCTGCCCAGGGGTATCAGGCAGGCCATCTCTCATGATTACGAGGAAGATGGAATGGACTTGTCGGGAGGGGAAGCCCAGAAGACGGCGATTGCCAGGGCGATTTACAAAGAAGCGCCCATTGTAATTCTGGATGAACCCACAGCTGCCCTGGACCCTTATGCGGAAAGGGAAATCCAGGAACAGTTTTTTGAAAATCTTGCCGGGGAGACCATGCTTTCAGTCAGTCACAGAATGTCCTCCTGCCGCTGCTGTGACAGAATTGCGGTGCTTCATAAGGGAAAGCTGGTACAGCAGGGAACCCATCGGGAACTTCTGGAACAGACTGACGGAAAGTATGCGGAATTATGGGAAGCGCAGGCGCAGTACTATGCGGGTGAACACAGTCCGGTCCTGCATTGACAGGGAAGAACATTACCGATATAATATGGGAAAGATAGGCGGAGAATTCCCCATTAGGTGAATCATCCGCCGGATGTTCTGCCCGACAGCCCCGGGTTACGGCGGAAAAAAGAACACAGAGAGCAAAGTGCACGAAAGGAGACACGGGATGAGTGATATACTGAAGTTTGCGGGCAGGGAAGAATTTCGCAACTGGCTTCAGGAGCATTGTCTGTCAGACGAGGGAGTCTGGCTTTTGTTCGGCAAGGCAGGCGGACCGAAAACAATAAAAGCGGCCGAAGCCCTTGAAGAAGCCCTCTGCTTTGGCTGGATTGACGGACAAATGCAGAGTATTGACGATAAGACCTATCAGAAATATTTTTCCATGCGCAGGGAAAAGAGCAAATGGTCAGAGAAAAATAAGGCATTGGTAAAAAGTCTTGAAGAGAGGGGGCTTATGACGGACTTCGGCAGAAAGAAGATAGAGGAGGCCAAAAAGAACGGCCAGTGGGACGCCCCGGATCTCATGGCAGTGGCAGAAAAAGAAATTGCCGTTTTATCGACGCTGCTGGTAGGACATGAGCCTGCCTGGACAAATTTTCAAGCCATGTCTCTATCCGTAAAGAAAACGTATACACGGGCATATTATGACGCAAAAACAGATGCCGGAAGGGAAAAAAGGCTTGCCTGGATCGTAGACAGGCTGAATAAAAATCTGAAGCCCATGTAAAATCTGACATGGGGGAAAGGCTTCATGTAGCGGACCAGCCGGAGATATTGCGGAAAAGAAAGGCCGTTTTGACGTAATTTTGACTTTTGTCTGTTAATGTGAAAGGGAAGGCAAAACAGACAGATGCCCGGAAATATATGGGCGGCGATATGCGGTAAATGGATACTGCGGAACAGGAATGGAAAATGGCTTATAAAATTCTGATTGTAGACGATGAAAAGATGATGACAGAACTTTTGACCGATCATCTGCAGGATTGCGGTTACGAGACGATGGCGGCAAACAGTGCGGAGGAGGCGATGGCCTTTGTGGCAAGGCAGCCTGACCTGATTATTCTGGACATCAATATGCCGGGGATGGACGGGCTGGAACTGTGCCGGAGTATCCGCAGCCATATTGTGTGTCCCATACTTTTTGTGACGGCAAGGATCACAGAACAGGATAAGATTAACGGACTGCAGTACGGAGGGGATGATTACATCACCAAGCCATTCAGCCTGAATGAACTGGCAGCCCGGGTTGCCGCCCATTTGCGCCGGGATGAAAGGGGCAGGAACAGGTCTTCCGTCCTTGCTTCGGGAGGGCTGATTGTCAATTTGTCAGAAAGGATTGTCTCCTGGCACGGCAGGGAGATTCCTTTTTCAAAAAGGGAATTTGACCTGATAGAATTTCTTATGACAAACGGAGGGCAGGTATTTGACAAAGAACGGATTTATGAAAGGGTATGGGGCTATGACGCAGAAGGAGACAGTGGCGTAATAAAAGAACACATCCGTAAAATCCGGGCAAAACTGCGGGATGTGACCGGACGGGATTATATTGAGACCGTCTGGGGGGTGGGATACAAGTTCGAGGTGAATCAATAAAAGAGGTATGCGTAAAAGTCAGTATTTATGGGCGTTTCCGGGTTTTGAGGATGCGCCGGGTGGGGGAGTTTCTACCAAAATACTACCAGTCACTTTTACTATGAAACAGAATCTTGCGGGGGATAAAAAAGCGCAGACTGTCCCTATA
>CAJTLR010000028.1 GCA_910577185.1 uncultured Acetatifactor sp. | reverse complement strand
CCGTGCTTCCCGGCAAGCTCCTCCATCCATGACTTGAGTGTCTGGAACCCAGCCTCTGTATTGCTGAATTCCAGCGGCTTTCTGCTGTACTCGTAGTTGCGCCAGTCGAAAGCCCTGGCATAATGGGTTCCGCTTCCGACATCAATACCAACAATCAAAGTTTTTTCAGTTATGGATGCAATTTTTGCGTTCTGTGTGTTACAATTCATCTTGGATACCTCTCTGTTCAATAAGATTTTTACTAACCGGCAAAGTCAGCAATCTTATTTTACTCTGAGGTATCTTTTTATCAACCACCTTTCTTGGAATTCCCTATGTTTGTATTATATAGGAAGCTCCTTTGATTTAGAATGACACAAAAGCTTTTGCTGACTTTATTATACTTGCGTATTTCCCAAATAACAATTGAACAATTGTTAACTGAGAGACAATTTTTTTAACTGTAAGTTAAAATTAAGTATCCGGAGGGATTTCTTTATGATGGAAACCGGGAATCTTCCGTTTAACCGAAGCATACAAATGAAATGTGTAAAAGCCCCGATATCCCCATTGAAGTGTGGAGTATCAGGGCCTGTCAGGAACAGCAGTTTGATTTTTTATCACCTTGCAGGCATCTGAAAGTTTGCAAGGGCTTTGTTCAGATAATCGTTAAACGGCTTCATAATGCGAAAAAGCCCGGCTGCCTTTGTGAGAAATGCTTCAACATCCTGCAGTTCTTCATCTTTGATCGTATATTCCAGATACCAGCTCTTAAATTTTAAGTATTCTGCCTGCGGATGTTCCTTATCATATCCGGCTGGGACATTTTTAAGTGCAGATCCCTGTACCGTGAAATATTTCCCAAATTCCGGATCATGGATGATATTTTCGAATTCCCTGCCGTTCCCCACAATATAATCGCGTACCATTGACGTTGCATCTTTGAACATATCTGCAAAAAGGCCGCCGCCCAAAAAGGACTGGCCGCCGGGCTTTATCATAAGATAATAGCCAACCGGAACCGGCAGTTTTCCCTGTGAGGAAATATGGGCGCGGAACGCCGGATTATAAGGCGACTTATCGTGGCTGAACCTGGTATCCCTCACCAGCTTAAAGGTAAGGTTTTTCGGTTCATTGTGCAGCACGTTGCTGTCAAATTCTCCGATCCGTAGGATCAGCGCCCCGACCAATGCTTCAAATTCTGTGTTTGCTGCCTTGTTTTCTGCTTTATGTTCATGGTACCATTCCCGGTTATTGTTGACATTTAAATCGGAAAGGTAATTCAAAATAAGCTGTGTATTCATTTTTCCGTTCCTCCTGGTTCAAATCGCTGCGCAATAGCACTAAAGGGTAAAGTCGCTTCGACACACCTATATTTTCAAAAGCACTTGACATTTCTTAGCCGGACTATGCATTCGTGACTACGGAAAAGGAAGTTCCGTCTAAGAATTTCCGGATAAATTCTTTCAGGCCTGCCGGAGACTGATAGGTTTTGCAAAAGGAAAACTGCTGTGAAAGATCATCAATGTTTTCCATGGCCTGTTTTACTTCGAGCATGGTATCTTTGGGGACAGCGGAAGTGAAATTAAGCTGTGCAGGGTGAATCCTGTGATTTTGGATGGCATAATTGACTCTGTCTGCGCAGCAGCATTTTCCGTTTCCATACTCACTGCAGTATTCCTTTAAGAAATCCGCCATTTTTGCACGGATTCTGGAAAGCCGCTGCCGGTAAGCTTCCGGAGTGATACCCAGAATGTCGCCCGCAATCCGGCTGTCCACCCGGAACATCGTTCCTAAGATAAAGATACACCGGCTTTCGGTATCCAGGCACTGCAGCATGACATTCGTGCAGGATAGTTTCAGTTCTTCTGCCAAAATAGATTTTTCCACATTCTGCGTGAGATCAGGTACATCGTCGATTTTTCCGTTTTTAATATCATCCCCATAGAATTCAAAGCTAAGGGGAAATTTTGCGAACATATGCTTCTGGTAGTTTTTCAGATGGTTCGTCGCAATGCGAAATACCCATGTGGAAAATGCGCTTTCCCCCTTAAAAGAGGATAGGTGTGTGATAATCTTTAACAGGATATCCTGTGTGGCGTCCTCCGCGTCAGGGAAAGTGCCCAGCATTCGCAGGGACAGGTTAAACACCAGATCCTGTACGCTGAGAATGACGGTTTCCAGAGATTCTTTGTCTCCGGCAGTGGCCTTTTCAATCAAAGCCAACAGCTCTTCGTTTGTGATATTTTTCATGGCTTTCTACCTCCTGTATTTTATTAGACAATGGAAAGGACGCCGTGTGACAGGAAAAATACGATTTTTTTAAAGATTTGCTGCCTGGAGCATCAATATCTCTGTAAATCATCCTTACGGATACTTCATTATAATCTTTTTTATGCTTATTATCAACTGGGTCGATAGAAAGGTTGTTCCGGGAAAACAAGAAAAAGATGTATGTCTTGCATTTCCCCCAAAAATCGGCTATACTATCCATATCAGTTTCAGGTAATTGTTTCACGGCGGTTATAGATTCCCGGCTACAGAGTGTCTAAAGGTTTCTGCTTTCAGGCACTTTTGTATTACGGAAAAAACGTACGGCTGGCCCGATAAAGATAAAGTTGATTTGGGAGGAAAAGATTGTTATGGCAGATGCGAAAAATCATTTTTTTGCCTGGCTGCCGGTGTCCGCAGCTGCAATCCGGCGGGCACAAAAAAGGTTGAGGAGTTTGGTGGATGTACCGATTTGCTATATGTGACGATAATCCGGCAGATATCGCCTATGTGACCGAATTGATTGAAAAATGGAATCAGAGGGCAGGTTTCGTACTGGAAATAAAAAGCTATCTTTCGGCTGAAGCATTTCTGTTTGCATATGAGGAAGATACCTCCGTGGATGTATTGTTCCTGGACATTGAAATGAAGGAGATGAGCGGTGTGGAACTGGCCAGGCTTCTGAGACAGAAGGGCGCCAGGCTTCAGATTGTATTTATCACAGGATATATGGATTATATTGCGGAAGGCTATGATGTGGAAGCGCTTCATTATCTGATTAAACCGGTGACAGGGGAGAAGCTGGAAGCAGTGCTGGACAGGGCGGCAGAGCGGCTGAAAACAAGAGAACATTTATTGATTTTGCCGCTTCCCGACGGAATTGTGAGGCTGCCTCTTTATGAAATCCGGTATCTGGATGTATGGAAAAATTATGTGACCATACATGCCGGGGAGGAATACAGCGTGAAACGCACCCTGAATGAGCTGGAAGGGGAACTGGACGATGGATTTTACCGGATACACCGCTCTTACATTGTGGGTTTAAGGTTTATCAAAAAGATATCCAGAACAGAAGTGACATTAAAGGATGGGACGGCGCTTCCTCTTTCCAGGAAAATGTATGAAGGATTAAACCAGGCACTGATCCGGTTTTTCTAATCCGGGAGCGCCGGGGAGCGGTTTTCGCAAAGAACGGTCAGTGGGTTGGGAAAGGATTTCCGGAAGCAGGGAGAATGTGTGGCGGAAGTGGAGTGAAAAATGCGTTTGTTGGAAAAAATGATTGATAAGAGAATTGCCGCATATCAGAATGACCTGATTGCCACCCATTATGCGGAAGTGGAAAATATGTACCGCCAGATCAGGGGCTGGAGACATGATTACCGCAATCATATCCAGGTACTTGACAGTTATGCAAAGCTGGGGGATATTGATTCACTGAGAACCTATCTGAAGGAACTGAGCATTGACCTGAACTCCGTGGACATGGTACTGAAGACAGGGAACAAAATGACGGATGTGATTTTGAACAGTAAGATTTCCCTGGCAAAATCCAGGAATATTACAGTCAGGGCAGACGCGCATGTGCCTATGTCCCTGACCACATCGGAAATTGATCTCTGTATTATCATGGGGAATCTGTTTGACAATGCCATAGAAGCTTGTATGCTGCTGCCGGAGGAAAAACGGCTGATCAGGATATATATGGATATGAAAAATACCCAGCTTTATCTTTCCATTACCAATACCACGGCACAGAAAAAGCAAAGGAAGGAGAACGGAAGATTCCGCACAAACAAGGGTTACGGCCATGGCTACGGACTGGTGCGGGTGGATACCATTGTGGAGAGGAACCAGGGATACATCAGCCGGAACAGCGAGGATGGCGCCTTTACCACGGAGCTTCTTCTGCCGCAGTAATGTCCACGTGATAGGGCGTGCCGGCCAGAATGGTTACAGACAATAAGTTGTGGGTGTATTTGGATTGCTGTGCGGGATTCTGCACAGTTTTTCTTTTTTTTCATATGATAACATAAATCATTATGAAAACGCAGGAAAGGAATCAAAATGCACGAGCATATGAAAGACAACAATATTGACAAATTCCCCATTGCGATGGCTTATGTGCCCTGGCAGGAGTTTGAAGGAATGTATGACGATCTGGAGAAGGCATATTGTGAGGGAACCATATTCCCTGAACTGAATAAACCTTTCACGGGAAGGAGATGTGTATAATGGGAGACAGGGAGCATCTGTTGAGGGATATCGGGATGGCGGATTTTGTGCTGGTTGAACTGGCGCTTTACCTGGATACTCATCCCCGTGACCGCAGGGCAATGGAATATTTTAATCATTATAACAGAATCAAGACGCAGATGGAGAGGGATTTTTCCATGAAATATTTTCCTCTGAATCTGCGGCTGGCAGACAGCAGTAAAGAATGGAGATGGGGAGAGGCGCCCCTGCCCTGGGAAGGAGAGTGCGTGTAAATGTGGAGTTATGAGAAGAGACTGCAGTTTCCTGTAAACATCAAGGAGCCCAATGCCAGACTGGCACAGGCAATCATTTCACAGTACGGCGGCCCGGACGGCGAGATGGGCGCCAGCATGCGTTATCTGTCCCAGCGTTATTCCATACCGTACCGTGAGGTGGCGGGGCTGCTGACGGATATCGGAACAGAAGAACTGGCGCATCTGGAAATCGTGGCGGCAATTGTGCATCAGCTTACCAGAAACTTGTCCATGGAAGAAATCGAGAAGAGCGGATTTGCCAACTACTATGTGGATCACACGGTGGGAGTGTGGCCCCAGGCTGCATCGGGATTTCCGTTTACCGCGGCACAGTTTCAGGTGACTGGGGACCCGGTTACGGATTTGATGGAGGATATGGCAGCAGAGCAGAAGGCCCGCACAACTTATGATAACATTCTGCGTCTGATCAAGGAACCCGACGTATGTGAACCCATTAAATTCCTGAGAGCCAGGGAGATCGTGCACTTTCAGCGTTTCGGTGAAGCAAAGCGGGCGAAGTTAAGTAGATTTCAGGCGGTTTTTCTCGATTGATTTGATCCTGCTTTTATGTTAGAATCAGGTTAAATGCAGAACTTATGGGCTGGCAGCAGGAAAAATAATGGGAGGCGGTAGCAGCGTTTATGGGAATATATCTGAATCCGGGCAACAGAGGATTTTGGGAATCGATTCGTTCTGAAATCTATGTGGATAAGACGAATCTGATTGGGTGTACGAATGCGCTGTTGGGCACAAAAGAAAAGTATATCTGTGTCAGCAGGCCCAGGCGTTTTGGAAAGTCCATGGCGCTTGAGATGCTGGCTGCCTATTATGGCAGGGGCTGTGATTCCCGGGAACTGTTTGCAGGACTTAAGATAGAAGCCCATGAATCGTTTCCAAAGTATCTGAACCGTTATGATGTCATTTATCTGAATATGCAGCAGTTTCTGATTGAAGCAGAGCAGGGAAAAGTGACAGAATATCTGGAACAGGAAGTTCTGGAGGAACTGGCAGAGGAGTATGTGGATATTCTGCAGGGGCGGAATATGGGGCTTGCCGGGGCGCTGCGGAGAATTTACGCGAAAAAGGAAAAGCAGTTCATTTTCCTGATAGACGAGTGGGACTGTGTCATGCGGGAGAGGCAGGAGTCGGAAGCACTGCAGAGGCAATATCTGGATTTCCTGAGGAATCTTTTGAAAGACCAACAGTATGTGGCCCTGGTCTATATGACAGGCATCCTGCCCGTAAAAAAATACGGACTGCATTCGGCTCTGAACATGTTCCGGGAATATTCCATGACCAACCAGAGGAACTTTGAAGAATACACGGGCTTTACGGAAGAGGAAGTGAAAGCGCTGTGCGGGCGTTTCGGCATGGACTTTACGGAAACCGGCAGCTGGTATGACGGTTATAAATTCAAGAGATATAAGCATGTATACAATCCTAAATCCGTGGTGGAGGCAATGAGCTGCAGGGAATTTTCCAATTACTGGACGGCAACGGAAACCTACGAGGCCCTGAAAATCTATATTGAAATGGACTACGACGGGCTCAAATGGGATATTGTGCAGATGCTCGGAGGCGGATGTGTCAGCGTCAACACACGGAGCTTTCAGAATGACATGCGGAATTTCAGGACAAAGGATGACGTGCTTACACTGTTGATCCACCTGGGGTATCTGGCGTATGATTCCGGGAAGGAGGAGGCATTCATCCCCAATAAGGAGATTGTGGGAGAATTTGAGAATGCCATGAGCGTCAGCGGCTGGCCGGAGATTATGCGGATTTTGAAGGCATCCGATAAGCTGCTGCAGGATACGCTGGATGGCGATGGAGACAGTGTGGCCAGAGGGCTTGACCAGGCACATACGGAGGCGGCGTCCATCCTGACTTATAATGATGAGAATTCGCTTGCGTGCGCCATTGGGCTTGCATACTACAGCGCAAGAAAAGATTACAGGCTCATAAGGGAGCTGCCCTCAGGCCGGGGCTATGCGGATGTGGTATTTCTGCCGCTGCCTTCTGTAAACAAGCCGGCGATTGTGGTGGAACTGAAATATGACAAGACAGCCAGAGCGGCCATACAGCAGATAAAAGATAGGCATTACATCCAGGCGCTGGAAGGATATACGGGCGAGATATTGGCTGTGGGGATAAATTATGACAGAGAGGATGTCAATAAACACCATAGCTGTGTGATAGAGAGACTGGAAAAGCAGGCGCTGCCGTTTTAACGGCAGCGGCCTCTTTTGGAATAGCTTTCAGAAAACGGTTGCTGAATTTTTTAAATGTAAAAAAATTGAGATTTATCTCAAAACCAATAAACTACATTGCTCAGACGGAAAATCTTCTCCCCTCTGTAAAGGCAACAATTTCTTTATAGGTTGAAAGATGATTTTCTTTTTTTACTTTATCTGCTTTAAAGGCAAAATATACTGCGATTGCGCACACTGTACTCCACGGAATCATTCCATACCAGTCCATGTAAGATATAAATGGAACAAATGTAATCACTGTTAAAATCAAAAATACAGCATATATACCGCCATATTTATTAAGTTTTTTGATTTCTGTTTCTTTGATTTCTTTTTTCATAATTTCAACATCTCCTTTCATTAGTTGGTCAAGAGATACGTTCTTCCATCTTTCATCCTCCTTCCTTCGTTTGTTGATTGATGTGTATCCCTGAACCATCAGAATCTTATCATTCAACAAACCCGGCTTCTACCAAAAAGATTTGACTTTAGCCAAAATCCTAATGTCAAATCCTCTTGACATTGGGATTTACCCATTTTTATGAAAATACTGCGTATCTTTTGAGGGAATACTGTTTTTGCCATTAATATACATATCAGTTCTGATTCTTATGGCAAAATCCGACCTTAATTTCTCTGTTTGATTGATTCCGTTATACGGATGTGCTATACTTCTTTCAGATATAACCTGATAAAATATGCAGGAACTTCAGGCGACAGTTTACGTTTCTATGGAATACTGTAATGGCGCTGATATATGGGAATCTGTACAGTAATTTTCTGCAGGGAGTGGGTTTATGGAAAAAGAAAATTTGCTTTTCTATAATGAATACGAAGAGTTTTATGAAATGGCAGAAAAATCTACTGCGTTTCAGACATTTTGTCATGATGCATTCGGGCAGGATTTTTCACAAGATGGATTTAGCGACACGGCCCAAATAGATATGATATTGCCATATATTTCGACAAAAGAGGACGTTCATATATTAGACATCGGCTGCGGAAACGGAAAAATGCTGGGATATTTACAAGAAAAGACAGGGGCATTTATTCATGGCTTTGATTACTCCCGAAAAGCAATTGCAAATGCAAGGGCGTTATTTACGAAAAGAGCAGATTTTCAGGAGGGTGTCATCGGTGAGACGGATTATCCAAGTCATTCTTTTGATATCGTCATATCTATGGATACCATGTACTTTGCAAAGGATATGAGTGCCTTTGTAGCACAGATCAAGAGATGGTTAAAGCCGGATGGTATATTGTTTGCAGGCTATCAGGAGGGGGAACTGGTTCCGAGGACAATTGATGAACATACGACGGAACTGGCGAAAGCCCTGAAAAATAATGAAATGAAATATGATGTAAGAAATATTACAAAAGAAACTTATAAATTATTAAAAAGGAAAAGAGAAGCCGCCATGATTCATAAAGCAGAATTTGAAAACGAGAAGCATATGAAATGGTTTGAGATGTTAATGATGCAGACAATGTGGTCTGAAAAATCATATCAGCATTTTGAGAAAGCGATGGCCAGATATATTTATACGGCAAGAAAATAAGCACTTTCCAGGATAGGTGAAAACACTTTTCCGTAATCATTGCAGTACCAGTGAATCTAAGGCAGTCCTTTTTGAAAAAATCAGGCATTTCAGAGTTGTTTCAAGGAATACCTTAGCAACATGGTACATGGAGCAGTGGAAAAGGAACAACTTTATATTATGAGTATCATGACAACTAAAGTTTTTTGTGATAAAGTACGATATAGAAAAAGAAGTTCATCCATTACGGCAACTGTGAAACTGCAGGGCAGGGACAGAAAAAGCCAGAAGAAAGACGGAAGTATTGAGAAACGAAAAGCAGCGCGGATGGGAAAGATGCAGGTCCGGGAAAGGAAATAAAATGTTTGCTAATTTGATGAGTAGTTTATGCCAGGAATGTATAAAAAATGATGTGCCGGACAGCACAGAACGGAGTATTTATTTTGCATATTCAGATAAGAAAAAGCCCGGAAGCAATGTTGTGGGGAAGGAGGCATGCCTGTCGGAATAAGGAACAGAGGCATACCGCCGGATACATTTATTCCCGTGAGCAACGAGCCAAGTGGCAGCCTGCAGACATTTGGCGACTGCCGCGAGGTATTTGATTGAAGAGCCGCTTATCTTGTTTGAATACACAGGATAGGCGTTTTTTTATGCGCAGGGGCGCGTAAGGAAATTAGCAGCGAAAGCTGCACGCGCCCCGCGCGGCGGGTAGTGGAGACGAGCGTTCCCCTGCTTGATTGCGGATCCGGCTGAGCAGAAAAGCCGGCAGCATGTTATTTTTGGAAGGAAGGGAGGAAAAGGAAAATGGACATGATTGAAATCAAGGGAAAGGTAAATACGGCCATCTGTTATGCAAAGGTGGTGGAGACGGAAGCGGTGGAGCAGATCAGGCGAATGTGCGACTATCCTATGACAGAGGGTGCAAGGATTCGGATCATGCCTGACGTGCATGCCGGCAAAGGATGTACCATTGGAACCACCATGACGATTACCGATAAGGCTGTGCCCAATGTAGTGGGGGTTGACATCGGATGCGGTATGTATACTGTTCAGCTGGGAAAAGCGGATGTAGACTTTGAAAAGATAGATGAGGCTGCTCATTTTATCCCGTCCGGAATGGATGTCTGGGAAGGGAGGCAGGAGCGTTTTGACCTGACAGGCCTTGCCTGCTACAGGGAACTGAAGGATACAAAAAGACTGGAAAGATCCCTTGGCACCCTGGGAGGCGGCAATCATTTCATTGAGATTGACGAAGCGGCAGACGGGACAAAGTATCTGGTCATTCATTCAGGTTCGAGAAATCTTGGAAAGCAGGTGGCGGAGTTCTATCAGAAGCTGGCTGTCAATCTGAACAGAGGATATGGCGATTATCTTGAAAAACGCGATGAAATCATCAGAACCTACAAGGAGCAGGGACGCAGGCATGAAATACAGGACGCATTAAAACAGCTCCACTGGCAGGTTTATGAGAGTGAAACAAATATGCCGGAGGATTTGTGCTACTTATCAGGAAAGTATCTTGACGACTATATTCATGATATTGAAATCTGCCAGGCATTTGCAGGCCGAAGCAGGGAGAAAATGGCGGAGATCATTCTGGAAAGAACGGGCATGGCCGGAGGAGAGACATTTCATACCATCCATAATTATATTGATACAGATGAAATGATTTTAAGAAAGGGTGCGATAGCGGCCCACAGCGGAGAGAAAGTGCTCATCCCCATCAATATGAGAGATGGAAGTGTGCTTGCAGTGGGCAGGGGCAATCCGGAATGGAATTATTCTGCTCCTCATGGGGCGGGAAGGATTATGTCCAGGACCAGGGCAAAGGCAAACCTGAGCATGGATGACTTCAGGGAGAGCATGAAAGGGGTATATACCACCTCGATTAACGAAAACACACTGGATGAAGCGCCGATGGCATATAAATCACTTGGCGATATCATAGATGTTATCAAAGATTCGGTAGATATCGTTGATGTGATGAAGCCGGTTTATAATTTTAAGGCTTCTGACTGAGGCAGCGGAACAGCTCTTTCCGTGGACTATTACATATTGACTATAATGGTCAGTAAAATGTTTTCCATGTCGGCAGAGTGTCGGCAGCTGACGCCGGGAAATGATGATTGGTATATTGTCATTTCCCGGTGTTTTTTGTTATAGTGTACTTGCTGTTTTTCATAGAATTTAGGGAAAATGTCAATGGAGAATGTTCATGTTAAAAACGGATCCTTCTCCTGCAGCCCATACCCGGATCTGCAAAGATAAGATGAGGCTGACAGTAACCGATATTCACCCCGCTTTTCATAAAAAATCAGAACAGGAGACCCGGCAGGAAATTGCGGCAAGGCTTTATCAGATTTTCAAAAAATATGCGTAAGTGCCAGGCAGAACAATCTAATAAGCGATATGATCTGTTTGATGCAACAGTTCATGGGAATGTTAGACTGGATACTGTGTCTTACGTTTCAGGAGGCAGGCAGAATGTATGACGCATTGTATGCGCGACAGTCAATCGAAAAAAAGGACAGCATATCCGTAGAAAGCCAGCTTGAATATTGCAGATATGAAACCCGCGGGGAAGCCAGCATTGAATATACAGACAGGGGATTTTCGGGCAGGGACACGAACCGCCCCGGTTTTGAACATATGATGAATGATATCCGGGCAGGAAAAATCAGGCGGGTTATTGTCTACAAGCTTGACCGTATCAGCCGGTCCATTCTTGATTTTGCAAATATGATGGAGACTTTTCAAAAATATCATGTGGAGTTCGTCTCTTCCACGGAAAAATTTGACACGTCGACGCCTATCGGCAGGGCCATGCTGAATATCTGTATCGTTTTTGCCCAGCTGGAACGGGAAACCATACAAAAGCGTGTAACGGACGCTTATTATGCAAGGTGCAGGCGCGGGTTTTACATGGGCGGGCGTATTCCCTACGGCTATCGTCTGACGGATACGGTCATTGACAATGTCCGCACTTCCATGTATGAGGAGGTTCCGGAAGAAAGCCGGCAGTTAAAGCTGATTTACTCCATGTATGCAGACACGGACAATTCGCTTGGTGATATCGTGCGGTACTTGAACGAGCACCGGATTGAGAATCTGCGCGGCGGAAACTGGAATACTGCCCGTATCAGCGAAATTCTCCGCAATCCCGTATATGTGGAAGCGGATATTGACGTGTACCGTTTTTTTCAAAGTCAGGGAGCAAATATTCACAACCCGGCAAGTGATTTTACCGGTTACAATGCCTGTTATCTCTACAAGGGTACTGTTTCCGTTTCGAGAAAGCAAAGTGACTTTTCTGACAAAGAGATTGTTCTTGCGCCCCATAAAGGATTTATCCCCTCTCAGACATGGCTGGCCTGCAGGCAAAGATGTCTGGGCAACAGACAGTCCGCAAAGACTTGCAAGCCGAAAAATTCATGGCTTCTGGGAAAGGTAAAATGCGGCGGCTGCGGTTATGCACTGACAATCCGCAAGGCGAAAACAAAATGGGGACGTTATTTTGTCTGCAGCCGGTCGGGAAGCAGTGGAAGTAACTGCACAGGGGCGGGATGTACGATTTATGCGGATGTTCTGGAAGAATATATGCTTGGGGCAATCAGAGAGAGGCTGTCGGAGTTTCGAAATCTTTCCTGTATAACGGATACCCGGGAAAATGGAAGACTGGCGTTCCCTGAAAAGAACATGAGGAAAAAAATCCGTCTGACACAGATTGAGGAAGAAATCGAAGAACTTCTCTCCAAAGTGTCCGGGGCAGGCAGCGTTCTGATGAAATATATAGACGAAAAAATATCGGAACTGGACACAGAAAGAAAAGCCCTGCAGGAGGAAATCGTTACCGCCAATGACACAGATACAGAAAACAGACTGGAACAAATAACCAATCATGTGGAAATATGGGAGACTATCTCCCTGGAGGACAGACAGGCGGTAGTCGATACGCTTGTGAAGGTAATCAAAATTGCAAACGGCAACATGGAAATCACTTGGAACATGTAACAGGCAGCAGATAATTTACTTCAATCCTCCCGTTTCGGTGAAGCGCTGCGTATCACGCAGGATAAGCTGGACAGTAAGAATTTCTATGCGTTCAATCCCGGCTTTGACAGATGTGAGAACTGTAACTGAGAGAAATGATGTGAAACATTTGTATCAGCAGGAAACCTGCCCCCACCGGGCGGGTTTTTTGCTGTCCTGCATCCGGTTTGTTCCCCAAAAGCCAACATGGCATGACTGTCTTTCGGGATAATTTGTCCCAAAGGCGGGAAAATGGACAATGGCATATGAATGTGTTATACTTATGTTCATGACAAATTTTTGTTCTGAACATGGACAGTGCGTGTTTTGGGACAGAATATCCCAGGGGGACGCAGGCCGAAAATTGTGAAAGGAAGGCTTACCGGCAATAAGTTTAGTGTTTTACCATAAGCGGAATGGGGGAGGGATATTATGGAGGAATTATTCGTTTATGCTATCCTGCTTTGTGAGAAATTAGTGACGGAAGAGGAGTACAATAAGCGGCTGGATGAATTGTTTCTCAGCACTCCCGAAAATGATGATCTGCTCTATTTAGAATGGGAAACGGACATGAAAAAAGCTGTTATTTATGTGAGGACACATATTGATTACAGTAATATTGACATTGAAAAGTTCGGCAGAATTTTAATGGGCAGATTAAATGCAATTTATGAAAAATGTCCGGATATAAAGCTTTTTGCAGACCGGATGTACAGCATATGGAAGAGTCTTCCAGGGAATATTCAGAATATAGAGCCATTTTGGGCGCTGTGCTATGCCGACGAACCTTTGTCGTGGGGAGATGAGGAACAGACCAGAAGCATTTATGAGGATATGCTGAAGTACTATAAGGAAGAAACGAATATAAGCATTCCGGATGGCGGAAACGGTGAAGGAATGAGCGCAACTGCCGGAAGGCCGGTATAAAGAGGAGGAAACCTGAAGTGAAGATTGAGCCGATTGAAACACGGAGACTTACATTGCGGGGTTTTACAAAAGAGGATGCATTATGGGCATACAGTATATGGAATGACCCTGAAATGGGGGCATATCTGCCTGACGAGGCAAAAGAGGATATTGACCCGGAATATATAAAAATGCTGGAGGCGCTTGGGGAAGATGAAGAATGCTGTTATTTGATTCCGGTGTTAAAAAATACCGGCCAGCGTGTTGGAACCTGCAGCTTTATTCCCGCGAGCAGCGGGCCAAGTGGCTGCTTGCAAACATTTGGCGACTGCAGCGAGGGTCAAATTCCCGGTGAGGACAAAAAGGTCTATGATATTGCCTATTGTGTGCATAAAGACTTCTGGAACCAGGGGTATGCTACTGAAATAGCGCAGGGAATGATTGATTATGCACGTATCCAGGGGGCAGAAAAGGTCACTATTTTTGTCAGTAAAGGAAATATTCCCTCAAACCGTGTTGCGGTGAAATGCGGCGGAAAGATTGCCGGTGAAAAAACTTATCAAAAAAGAGGCACCGATATTATCATGGAAGAATATTTATATGAGATATTGCTTTAAGGTCTCAGCAGATTATGATGTTCGCAATGCTACCCTGATGCCTGCGGATAAATTCCGGAAAATAGCCGGGTGCATTAAAATGGACACCCTTTACCCGCCGGGGCAGGATGTTCTGCCAATAAATTGAAACTGCGTTTTCCCAGGACAAACATAAGCCAAAGATGCCCTGGTCTGTGTCTGGGAAGGGCGCAGGGAAATCCGGATATAGGACGGGGGAATCAAAAAGATGATTTCTGCCTATATCCGGTCATCCTTGTAGACAACATCGGCAAGGGGAATTTTGTATTTTTGTTTATATTCATACATTTTGGTGTCGGTATCGCTGATATACACCGGTAAGGGCGTGGTGGAATGGGCCGGAACCAGGGTGGTGGCATAACTGAAGCATTTGGGATGCCCGCTGCTTTTGTCGGCCAGCATCATCTGCCGCAGTTCTTCCAGCTTCCGGTTCTGTTCGGCTGAGGTGAGTCCGGTTTGAAGCAGGAAAAATTCATCGCCCCCTACCCGGCACACTTCACCGCCCAGGGTCTGCAGCGCCCTGGAAACTTCTATCAGATAACTGTCACCCTGTTCATGTCCAAAGGTATCATTACAATATTTCAGATAATCCACGTCAATGAAGGAGAGCGTAAAGGACGTTCCTTCCTGCAGCCACTGTTCCATCTTTTCAGTGGCGTAACGCCGGTTGTTCAAATTGGTCAGCGGATCTACATAGGCAAAGCGGTAAATCAGCTTCTGCCGTCTCTGCCGCTCGGTCTCGTCAATTACGATATGGACAATCGCCTGCTTCCTGGCATCATGGGAATTGGCCATATCGGACTGAAACCAGGGAATAAGAAAGGATTCTACCTGATAAAAGATGTCCATATCATCAGGATCACGCAGTGCCATATCCCATCTCAGGGAATTCTGGCTATGGTCTGAGAAATCCTCGCCTTCCGCAGGAAGCCCGCTTTGCAGTTCGGCGGATTCCGTTTTCTGGGTTTCCCGGTTCTGGTCTATCTGGTGCTGGATTTCCGGCTGCTTATCCAGCAGATGCCGGGTCAACTGGGCGGCAGTCTGGGGATGGGCTTTCTGAAACCAGCGGGCAGGCTGATTGATATGTACTTCCTGGCAGGTATCCGAAGAATATACGAAAATCATGCTGTGGGTATAGTCGGTCAGGGCATTCACCAGCTCCAGGTTGTTGCGGAGTTCCTGGTTGCTCTGTTCCAGGGACCAGCTGATTTCATCCATTGCCTGGATATTATCCAGCAAAACTTGGTTTTCCAGCTCCAAAGCCTCGGTTTTTTGGTGTAGCTGATTTGTTAAGTCATGAATCATTTCAGCCAGAAGCGTTATTTTTTCTCCCATCTCCCGGAAATCGGGCGATAATTCTTCCCGGCGAAGGATGGCAGTCTCCGGCTGCTCAAGAATATTCTGTAAATAATTGATTAATAGATTCAGAGAGTGTTCCATTTAACCGCTCCTATAAACCGACTTTGTGTGCATATTCTTTTTCATTATACAGCAATTAACTCTAAAAAGAAAGAGTTTTCTTGATGATCCGGGAAGTTTGTACAGGAACGGCAGTTTTCGCTAAACGGAAAAGAAGATGTAGATATACAGAATTCCGTTTTCGCAGCGCGCCCCGATGTTCCCGCCCATTCGCTGGGTCAGTGTTTTTGCGATGGAAAGTCCCAGGCCGGTGGATTTTCTGCCGGATTCCACAGTGTAAAAACGGTCAAAAAGTTTTCCGGCCTGGACAGATGTCAGGCCGGGAGCGCTGTTGGAAAAGATAATTTCCCCGGTTTCGGACAGAACGATTTCCAGGTCGCCGCCGCTGTATCTGACTGCGTTATATAAAAGATTGGAAAAAACCCGGGAGAGGGCGGCACGGTCCACCTGTCTGAGAATCTTTTTTTCGGGAATTCGTATGCGGGGCGTGATCCCGTTGCGGGTCAGTACGGTGTAGAAGGCCGCGATGCTTTCCTCCAGCAGTTCATTGAGAACCACCGGTTCCCTGGAAAGCGTTTCCTCTGCCGCGATGAGAATGGAATATTGAAAAAGTTCTTCTGTCAGTTGTTTCAGCAGGCAGGACCTGTTTTCAATGATGTCTATATACCGTTCGCAGGTCTTTGTTTTTTCCTCTGTTTTCAGTAAATCCAGATAACCGAAAATCGCTGTCAGAGGTGTGCGCAGATCATGTGAAATATTAATGATGGCATTCTTCAGTTCCCGGTCTCCCTGCTGATAGCGGTGCCTTTGGGCGCGCAGCTCCCGGAGCTGTCCGTTGATCACGTCTGCCAGGGCGCACATGGACTTATCCCGGCTGGAAATGTCGATCAGGGTATTGGTATCCGTTATGAGCCGGCTGGCAAAGGAACTCCTGATTTCATATGCAGCTTTTTTCAGCAGATATATTTTCAGCAGCAGTGCAGCGATCACCACGGACAAAATACCGATGACGGCCCATAACATGATTTCGGACATACAAATTCTCCTTTCCGTTGGAGGCAGGATATACCGCGGATGGTGTGTTCCGGCGATTATTTCAGATTTTTTTTCTGGAAAAACCACAGCCCGGAGAAAGAGACGGCCCCGGTGATAAATAGGGAAGAGAGTATCATCCTGAGGGGATGCACAATCTTCAGCTCGTACATCAGAAGACACTGGCCGGTAGGCAGAAAATCCACTAAAAACTGGTATATTTCCCTCATGGTGCCGGTGACATAAGCCGGATTGGGAACCGGGTCTGACATGGACATATCTTCGGAGGTAATCAGGATGCCGCTCTCAAATTCCGGCTGCTGTAATGCCCCATAAAATTTTCCGGCAAATGACAGCAGTCCTAAAAATAACAGGACGGATACCATCTGGGCCATGGCTTTGTGGGAAACAAGCATACTGATGGCGGTAAAAATAGCGGAAAATGCGGCCAGATACAGGATGCTGACCAGAAGATAGATCAGAACGCCGGATCCCATTCTCCAGAATCCCAGAAACGGAACTCCTGACAGTGCGCCCAGCCACCAGGTACACAATAGTGCCAGGGATATGGTGAAACTGAGTATGAGACTGGAAAGGTAAATGTCTTTCCTGGTATGCCCCGCAATGTGTTTGTTCCGGATGGTGCCGTCGCTGTACTCCGTGCCCAGAAACATACTTGTGATCACGGAACAGAAGAGGCCGATGAATGGGGAATAAGAGAAATAATAATGATCCAGGCCATACTGATATTCGGACATGGTGTCCAAGGCAGCCTGCCGGCATCCGTTGAGCATATAAACAATAGAGCAGACCAGCATGGAAACTGTGACAATCCAGAATATTTTATCTTTTTTCAGCCGGGAAAATCCGGCATTCAGCAATTTATTCATATTTTACCCCTTTTCTGCACAGCTTTTTGTGCATGGAAGAGTCTGCGGATGCTGTGCGGACACAAACTCCCGGATCTTCTTTACTCACGTCCGCTGTTTTCCGTCAGACTCATATAATAACTTTCCAGACTTTCATTTCTCTTATATATGGAGAGGATTTCACAGTTATCCTTCTCAAGGGCTGATGTCAGCCGGGATACATTTATCTGGGCAAAAATGTCTGCTTCCGTGTCGGAAATAATTTCATAGGAAATTTTCATATGATCCAGTACAGGAGCCAGAATTTTCGTGTCTGTCACTTCTATCCGGATGCATTTTCTGCAGGATTTTTCCAGATCCTGCGCACTGATTTCTTTCAGGATGCTCCCATTGTCAATAAATCCGTAATGAGTGGCGAGCCTGGAAAGTTCATCCAGAATGTGGCTGGAAATCAGCACGGTAATCTGCCGTTCCTGATTCAGTTTCAGAATGAGTTCCCGTATTTCAATGATTCCCTGGGGGTCAAGCCCGTTTACCGGCTCATCAAGCACCAGAAAGTCGGGATCGCCGGCCAGCGCCACGGCAATTCCCAGACGCTGCCGCATACCAAGGGAAAAATGGGCGGCTTTCTTCTTTCCGGTGTCTGCCAGGCCCACCAGTTTCAGAACATCCTGAATTCCATCAAAAGAGGGCAGTCCGAGAATGCGGTATTGCTGCTGCAGGTTTTCCCTGGCCGTCATGTCCAGATAGACGGAGGGCGTTTCCACGATGGCGCCCATTCGTCTCCTGGAACTGTAAATTGCTTTTTCGCTGTTCTTTTTACCGTACAGCGTGTATTCGCCGCAAGTGGGCTCCTGAAGTCCGCAGATCAGACGGATCAGGGTGGTTTTGCCCGCACCGTTTTTTCCGATAAAACCGTAGATAGACCCTTTGGGAACATGCATGGATAAGTTGTTCAGGGCTTTGAAATGTCCATAGCTTTTCCCCAGGGCAGATGTCTCTAACACATACTCCATATTTTTGTCTCCTTATTCCAGTACCGCAGCCAGCCGTCCGTGCAGTCTGCTGATCCAGCACCGCAGCCAGCCGTCCGTTTTACTTATACTTGGGTTACGGTAGGATAGTAGCAGAAAGGAATAAAGGAAGCGGTAAAGAAAATGGTATGGAAATCGTAAAGATTTTATTCCTTTAACCGGAAGCCGATCCCCCAGACTGCCTCAATATAATCTTTGCCGTTTATGTCGCGGAATTTTTTGCGCAGATTGCTGATATGCATTTTCAGGGATACTTCCGTACAGTCGGGCGTATCTTCGCAGATTCGGTCCAGCAGCAGGGATTTTGTCATGACCTGGGCAGGATTTTGCAGGAGCAGTTTGAGAATGGCATATTCCGTCCGCGTCAGGTGTACCGGATGACCTTCCAGTGATACCGAGCGGGTGCGGACGTCCAGCGTTAGTCCGCCGAACGTCATCAGGGAGGGAGTGTCCGTAAAAGCATGGAGCCGGAGCTGCACGGCAATTCTGGCCAGAAGCTCCCGGGTATCAAAAGGCTTTGTGACATAATCAACGGCGCCGTCCAACAGCAGATTTACTTTTCCGTCCACATCGGCCCTGGCGCTGAGAACTATGACGGGAATTTCCCGGGAGAGCTGTTTTTGACGGATGCATGTGAGGACATCCTCCCCGTTCAGCCCCGGCAGCATTAAATCCAGAAGCATCAGATCAGGTCTGGTGCGTTCCAGAATCAGGAGGGCTTCCGTCCCGGAATAAGCCCGGGAGACCAGGTAGCCTTCCCGGGAAAGTGATTCCGTAAGTGCATCTCCGATATAAACATCATCATCCACAATCAATATATTTTTCAAGACAGGTAAACTCCTTTTTGGTATTTTGCATCCTTGTTCCTGGCCTGTTCTGACTGCCCGGGATACGAACCGCCCTTTATATGTGAAATTTCTGTCAATGTCAGAATATACTGCCGGGCCAGATTCGGCCGGGCCAGATTTGGCCGGGCCAGATTTGGCCTGCCATTATAAGTGCAGGTCTTTTCGGTGAAATATGATAATTCCCAATGCATAAAATAGAACGCATCCTGCCAGAAGGATAAGGATACCGGCCGCAGCCCCGCTTTCTCCGGCAAGAATGTCTTCCGGCCGGAACAGGGTGAAGAAGGTAAAATATTTTGCGTTTTCCGCATCGCCGCCCACATTGGCAAGCATTTGCAGCACATACATAAAGATTGGAATTCCCGCCCCAAAGGCGACGCTGTATTTTGTATCTGAAAACAGGCAGGAGGAAAGAAAACATATGCTGCCAATAAACAAATGCAGGCACAGCAGACCGCCGTTCAGACACAAAAGAGCTGTCACATCCAATTCACCCGGAAATCCGCTTTCGGCGCAGATCAATTCCAGGACCGTACTGTAAAGGACAAGCAGCACAATTCCGCCTGCCAGCACTGTCATCTGCGTAAATGCTATGGTGCGCCGCTTTACAGGAGCCGCGGTCAGCAAAGCCATGGAGCCGTTATCCACATATCTGGCAACCAGGGCATTTCCGCGGAGCACACAGAATAACATGGGAAAAATCAGCAGTATGAATCCATAGAGATAGGATACCATGAAACCCAGAAGCGTTCCGGCATCGGCATTCATGCCCACGGCGGCCATCAGCTCCGGCATGGCCTGCGCAAAACTGTCCAGCGTTTTCATCATTTCAGGGTCATACATACTGATAATAATGGAAACATACATGGTAATGATTGCGCCCAAAATGACCAGCAGTTTTATGCTTCCCTTCATTTCCCTTTTATATAACGCCATGTTTATCATGCTTCTCACCCCCATAATAATTCATAAAGATTTCTTCCAGACTTTGTTTCGTGGTAACGGTGACTTTCAATCCATCGCGCACACCCTCAAAATCCCGGGCAAATGCCATGGCGGCAGATTCGTTTTCGAGAGTCACGGTATAATTGCGGGTATGGCGTTCCCGAAGGGTGTCGGCGGCATCAACGGCCACCATCCTGCCTTTCCGGATGATCCCGATGCGGTCACAAGTCCTTTCCACTTCCTCAAACATATGGCTTGACATGAGTATTGTCTTGCCACGCTTTTTTTCTTCCCCGATTAAGTCAATGAACCTGCTCTGCATCAGCGGATCCAGTCCGCTGGTGGGCTCATCCAGAATGAGAATATCCGGGTCATGCATGAAAGCAGCCACGATTCCCAGCTTTTGTTTCATTCCTTTGCTCATTTTTTTGGTTTTACCGCTGGGGTCTAATTCAAAACGTTCCAGAATCTCCTCTTTGCGGTTCTGTGTACCGATCCTGCGGTATTTTGCGATAAACCGCAGAAATTCTGTGCCTGTCATATCGTCGAAGAAACTGATTTCACCGGGAATATACCCCAGCTTTGCCTGTACTTTTTCCCTTTCATTCCAGCAGTCCAGGCCATCTATGATGCATTTTCCGGACCGGGGCTTCAGAAAGCCCATCAAATGGCGTATGGTGGTGGTTTTGCCGGCTCCGTTGGGGCCCAGAAATCCAAAGGCTTCCCCTTGTTTTACATGAAAGGATACATCAAACACACCTTTTCCGGCTCCGTAATCACGGACCAGGTTTTCAATCTGAATGGCGTTCATAAATACTCCTCCTTATACGCAATCTGTTTCAACATTCCGGTCCAGTTTGCAAATACACTGCTGATTGTCTCCAGACATAATGGTTCATTGTTCATTTGCTTCTCATGGACATAGCCGTCAACCAGCCAGATCATCATTTTGAACAGCTCAAACGGATTTACATTTTCCTTGAATTTGTAGAAATCCACTTTACTGAAATACTGATGATAATTCTGGGCTATGACCTCCTTGCTTTTCAGCTTCAAATCACCGGAGATTTCTTCCTTATCGGAATAAAAAGAGCGGACTGAAAATTCAACAATATATGGATTATCAGCTAAAATCCTGATTTTTTTCATGGTGGCATAGGTTACCAGCTCAAAAAAATCCGTGATTTCCAGAAGTCTGGAATCGGCCACTCCTTCCGTGATGATCTGTTTTACATATTCATATACGGTGAGATATAAATCTTTTTTGTTTCGAAAATAGTAAAAAAGCAATCCTTTGGAAACGCCTGCCCTGGATGCGATCAGATCAGTAGACGCTTTTTTGTATTCATACCTTGCAAAGACTTCCATTGCTGCCTTTAAAATAGAAATCTGTTTTTCCTCCGGAAGATCTTTAAATCTTTCACTCACGCCATCACCCCCGACTGTTTTGGTTTGATTGATCCGGTTGGTTAAAGTATATCCGTTTGACTCAGATTTTCAAGCCCCTCTTTCTGAAAATCAGTCAGTTCACTCTTTTTCACAGGGATTCTGAAAATCCGGGCAGAGGTATGTTGGACGGGGATAGCGTTCTTTCCCCATGAGTATATCTTGTCAGAGGGAAAAAAGCAAGAATTCCCTATGTCCGGGCTCTCGGAATTATGCTATAATAACAGCCAAATGGGAGCAGGAGGACAATTCGTCATGAATAATGAATATGATAATGAAAAGTTTTTTGAAGAATACAGAAAAATGTCTCGCAGCAGAGATGGTCTGAGCGCTGCCGGAGAATGGCATCAGTTAAAGCCCTTGTTTCCACCGCTTCAGGGAAAAGCCGTCCTGGATTTGGGATGCGGTTATGGCTGGCATTGTGCCTTTGCGGCAGAACAAGGGGCCGCACAAGTGTTAGGGCTTGATTTGAGCCGAAAAATGATTGAAGAAGCAAAAAAGCGGAACGCCGAAAAAACAATTGCGTATCGTGTCTGCGGAATAGAGGAATATGAGTACCCGGAAAGCATGTGGGATTGTGTTGTTTCCAATCTGGCGCTGCATTACATTGAGAATATTGAGAATGTATTTCAAATGGTATATAGAACGCTGAAGCAGGGGGGAACGTTTATTTTTAATATGGAACATCCTGTTTTTACCGCAGGAGTTGGGCAGGACTGGATTTATACTGAGGCCGGGGCGCCCCAATACTGGCCGGTGGATAATTATTTCATTCCGGGAAAACGGAACACACATTTTTTGGGATGCGATGTAGTGAAACAGCACCATACGCTCACACAGATACTGATGGGATTATTGAACAGTGGATTTGAACTGAATGCAGTGGTGGAAGCAGAGCCCGCCGGAGAAATGATGCGTATTCCGGGAATGAAAGACGAATTACGCCGTCCGATGATGTTGCTGGTAAAAGCCAATAAAAAACAGATACAAAGCGATTTTTGAACAGGGCAGTGATTTTGCTCTCTTTTTGCGGTCTTTTTATCATTGGGAACAGATAAAAATTGCTTTTTCAGGGAGAGTTCTATATAATGATAAACAGTAGGGAAAAACGGCATGAGGCTGGGGAAGGGCCCGGAGGATTTTCGGACGCAGGGAATGGGGTCGGAAATATTTTCGTAAAAGAGGGCATGAAAAAGCCGATTGCGGAACTGGCATAAGGAGGCAGATATGAGTATGGCGCAGCAGAATCCGGTACCGAGGCCGGAACATCCCAGGCCGCAGTTTTACCGCGGCAGCTGGCTGAACCTGAACGGACTTTGGGACTTTGATTTTGACTTTGGGGATTCAGGCAAAGAGCAGGGCTGGCAGGACAGAACGGACTATCAGAGACAGATTATGGTTCCATTTTGCCCGGAGAGCCGGCTTTCCGGTGTGGGATATACAGATTTCATGGAAGCGGTGTGGTATCACAGGATTCTGGATGTGACGGAAGCGCAGCTTCAGGGACGGCTGCTGCTTCATTTCGGGGCAGTGGATTACCACTGTGAGGTTTTCGTGAACGGAGAGCCGGCGGGAATTCATGATGGCGGCTATACTTCTTTTTGTTGTGACATTACGGAACTGGTTTCTGCCGGCGAAAATCACCTGACCGTGTATGCGGCAGACCATTTGCGCACAGGCAGACAGCCCGGGGGAAAGCAGAGCAGCCGTTTTGCCTCCAGGGGATGTTTTTATACCAGAACCACAGGAATCTGGCAGACAGTATGGGTGGAATATGTGCCCCGGACCTATCTGACATCCGTGGAAATCATACCGGATCCCGATAATTCCTGCGCGCATATCCGTGCGTTTGTGAATCTTCCGCAGGACGGAATGTCCCTGCAGGGCGAAGCGTGGCTGGAGGGAGAAATAGCCGGGGCGCAGAGTGTGGCGGTGACCGGAACCTGCACTTCCTTTACACTGCCTTTGGACAGGACAAGTCTTTGGGAGCCTGCATCCCCGGCCCTCTACGACCTGAAGCTGACACTTTCCGGAGAGAAGGGAAATTGTGACCAGGTGGCATCTTATTTTGGACTGCGGAAAGTGGAAGTATCCGGAGGGGCGATTCTGCTGAACGGAAAACCCGTTTTCCAGCGCCTGGTGCTGGACCAGGGCTTTTATCCCGATGGGATTTATACGGCGCCCACTGAGGAGGCACTGAAAAGGGATATTGAATTGTCCATGGACCTGGGATTCAACGGCGCAAGGCTTCATGAGAAAATTTTCGAGGAGCGTTATCTGTACTGGGCAGACAAGCTGGGGTATCTGGTATGGGGAGAGTTTCCCAACTGGGGGCTGGACATTTCGTCTGCCGAAGCATTGTGCACCGTTCTTCCGGAGTGGCTGGAAGCCGTGAAACGGGATTTCAGTCATCCTTCCATTGTGGGCTGGTGTCCGTTTAACGAGACCTGGGATTACGATGGCAGAAAACAGAATGACAGAGTGCTGTCAGGGATTTATCTGGCCACAAAGGCCGTGGATCCTACCCGCCCGGTGATTGACACCAGCGGCAATTACCATGTGCTCACGGATATTTACGATATTCACGATTATGAGCAGGATCCGGAAAAATTTGCGGAGTTTCACGGGGCGGGCTGTGAGCCCTACGACAATTATCCGAAGCGTCAGCAGTACCGGGGAGAGGCTTATTTTATCAGTGAATACGGCGGTACCTGGTGGAACGCAGAGGAAGCGGCAGAGCATGCCAGGGCCCTGGCGGCAGGAGAAATCCAGGAGACAGAGACGGAAGAGGACGACGAAAGCACAGGCTGGGGATACGGAAAGCGTCCCCGTACCCAGGAGGAAGCGGCAGGACGCATTGCAGGCCTGACAAAAGTTCTTCTGGGAAATCCCCGTATGTGTGCCTTCTGTTATACGCAGCTGACCGATGTGGAGCAGGAACAGAACGGACTGTATACATATGCGAGGGAGCCGAAATTTTCCCCGGAAATGTATCATGTCATCCGGGAAGGCTTCAAAACTCCGGCTGCAATTGAAAATATGTGATTGACTCCTGAGAAAAAATCTGATACAATGGAACAAATGTTTGGCAGATAAATGGAAAAGGAGTGTCGGCTGGCTGTGCCGGAAAACGGAATGAATAAGTATGACAAAGAATATGACGCATTTCAGATATTCGAGCAGATACGGACGCAGGAAGA
The DNA here is from genome assembly GCA_910577185.1 of uncultured Acetatifactor sp. Classification (GTDB taxonomy): domain Bacteria; phylum Bacillota; class Clostridia; order Lachnospirales; family Lachnospiraceae; genus Acetatifactor. Next base: position 18,120 of record CAJTLR010000028.1, on the reverse strand, counting down.
GACAGTACAGCAGCCGGCACCTTCCCCCGGCAGGGATAGAATTTCCTGGAAGGAAGATCCTTTTTATGAGATAGAGTATGACGCCGACGGAGGCTGGAGTGGCGGAGCGGGGAATCAGGGGAATGGGTCTGCCGGGCAGGAATATGTGGTGGCGCCGGATCAGATCGATATGCCGCCCAGGGATGAGGTCCGGGAGCTTTTTAACCGGATGCGGGATATTGCCAGGGAGAGCAGGCATTTGAATTTCAGCAGCTCCAGATTTTATGATCAGAGGACACAGCAGGAGAATGCGAAAATCTTTTACAGACAGGGAATGTTTATGGAAGATTTCGAGGATTCCTATGAGAAGATAGTTCCATACTCTTCTTACTTTCCCAATTACCAGATGATGGGATATGACCAGCTCCGGACTTATTTTACCTGGAGAACCCGGGTCAGGCAGGGCGATATTACGAATATTTCCTTGTCGTACGCTTTTCTGTACATCTATGAACTTCTTAACAATATTGGTGTGGACAGTCCCCGGGAAGGACTGGACAAACTGATGTTTTTCTGGGAAGCTTTCAGGGAATATGATAAATCAGTGGATAAGTATGTGGTAAAATGGCTGAAAGATTACCATGTCTATTATGGTATGGAGGAATCTTTCCGGGCATTTGCCGAAGAAAACCAGCTGCTCTCCCAGTATCCGGCCCTTTCGGAAGAGGAAGAGAATTTTGATTTATACTGCGGACTTTCAAAATATGATATCAGAAAGTCTTCTTTTTATACCGAAGAACGCCAGGATCTGGTTCAGAGATGCTTTTTTCATACCCTGGAGAGACTGCGGTCCTTGTTTTTGGAGAAGAGCAGGAGCCTGGATGACCTGATTTTTGTGCCCACAAGGAATATGGCCGTGTGGACTCCTTTTCAGGGAGCCTTGTTTTATCCGGCCGGGAATCTGCCGGACAGGCGGGTAGTGCTGTCCAGACGGGAGATTTATCTTTGCAGCCACGGCTATTGGACGTTCAGTGTCATGATTACGGCAGACAGCGGAAAACGCCTGCTGGCTTATGTGATGAAACAAATGGAATCCGTGCTGAGGAAACTGACGAATTTCAAGTACAGACTTTCCGCAAACTCCAATATTTTAAGTCCCGTGATGGCTGATGAGCTGCGCAAAGCAGGTATTTCCCTGGAACAGGCAGTCACGGATGCGGTAAAGGAATTTTACAGGGAAGAGACCAGGACCGTCGTAAAGATTCATCCGGGCGCCCTGGAAAAGATCCGGGAGGAGGCTTATGCCACCCAGGAGAAGCTGATTGTGCCGGAGGACATGACCGGGGACGGCATGCCCGTAAATATATGCCGTGAGATACCCGGTACAGAAGAACATAGGGAAGAAACCGGGAAGGCGGGGGCCGGACAAGGCCTGGCGCAGGAAGAAACCTCATCGTCTGTATTTTTTCAGGAAAGTCAGCCGCAGGCAGGTGACATATGGCAGGAGCTGTGGGCTGCCCTGACAGAGACGGAGCGGAAGGCCCTGCAGCTGATCCAGCAGGGTGGAACAGACTTAAAAACATTTTCGGATGAACGGGATATCATGCTGGAAGTGCTGATAGACGGGATCAATGAAAAAGCCGTGGATTTCGTGGGAGACAGTCTCCTGGATCAGGAAGCGGCGGTCTATGACGATTATATAGTGCAAGTGAAGGGGATGGTGGAAGAGATATGACCAGGCAGGTACCTGCAAGAATTGCGAATATTTTGATCAATGCCCTGAAGGGCGGGGTAGTGCCCAGGGCCGGGCTGGAATATATCACGGTGGGACGCAGCCAGGAGATTGCCGCCATACTTCACGATATCGAGATGATCGGGGAGGGCGGGGCTTCGTTTCGCTTTATCGTGGGAAAATATGGCAGCGGAAAAAGTTTTCTCCTGCAGACCATACGCAATTATGCCACGGCCAGGGGCTTTGCGGTGGTGGATGCCGACCTGTCCCCGGAGCGGCGTTTTGCGGGCACAAAGGGGCAGGGGCTGGCCACCTACAAAGAACTGATTCAGAATCTTTCCACAAAATCCAAGCCGGATGGCGGTGCCCTGCCGCTGATTCTGGAAAAATGGATTTCCGGCATCCGGACAGCGGTTAAGACCGGTGGAGTGTCCGAGGGGGAAGCATTTGACCGGGAGGTGGAAAATCAGATCTACAAAGTGGCCGGTTCCCTGGAAGGCATGGTAAACGGATTTGAATTTGCCAGGGCGGTGGTGCTTTACTGGAAAGCCTATCAGACGGATGACTCTGCCCTGAAATCCAACGTACTGAGATGGTTTCGGGGAGAATATCCCTCCCGCAGGGAGGCAAAAGAGGATCTGGGCATCAATTTTATTGTGACGGACGAGACCTGGTACGATTTTCTGAAAATTTTTGCGGTATTCCTGGTAGGCGCCGGATACCAGGGGATGCTGGTGATTATTGATGAGCTGGTCAATATTTATAAAATTTCCAATTCCATCACAAGGGCCAATAATTACGAGAAAATTCTTACCATGTACAATGATGTTCTCCAGGGGAAGGCAAGACATATCGGCTTTCTGATGGGCGGCACACCCCAGTGCATCGAAGATAAATACAGAGGGGTATTCAGCTATGAGGCGCTCAGGTCCCGGCTTGCGGAGGGACATTTTGCCACGGAGGAGATCAGGGATTTTTCGGCACCCATCATCCGGCTTCAGATGCTGACCCAGGAAGAGATGTATATCCTTGTGGAAAAACTTCTGAATATTCACGGGGAACTGTACCATTATACCCCGGCAATGACCCAGGAGGACCTGGTCTATTTCCTGACGGTGGAATATAACCGCGTGGGGGCCCAGAGCCATATTACGCCCAGGGAGATCATTCGGGATTTTATAGAACTGCTGAATATTCTGCACCAGAATCCCGAAAAAAAGGTGGCGGAAATTCTGGGGGACAACAGCTTTGAACTGGCAAAGGGAGGGCTTCCGGAAGGGGAGCTTTCGGAGGAATTCCAGGAATTTGAAATATAAGGCAGGGGAATGGAAGCCGGAATAGTAAGGGTATGCCCGCGTCAGCGGACAGGGGGGATAAGGATGGATGCGTTTGGCAGACTGGCTCCTTTTATACAGGATTTTATATACAGGAATAAATGGGAAGAACTGCACGGCAATCAGGTGGCGGCCTGCGAGGTTATTTTTGACAGTGACGACAATCTGCTCCTTTCTTCCGGCACGGCATCCGGCAAGACAGAGGCGGCTTTTCTTCCGGTGCTCACGGAACTGTACCACAAGCCTTCTGCTTCCGTGGGTGTGGTCTATGTTTCGCCCCTGAAAGCCCTGATCAATGATCAGTTTAAGCGGCTGGAAATGCTGTTGCTGGATTCCAATATCCCGGTGACGAAATGGCATGGGGATGCGTCCATGGACAGAAAAAACAAGCTCATGAAGAACCCGGAAGGCATCCTGCAGATTACGCCGGAATCCCTGGAGAGCCTGATTACCAATAAAAGAGGCGCCTGCCTTACCATGTTTTCGGATCTGCGTTTTGTGATTATCGACGAAGTGCATTCCTTTATGCGGGATGAGAGGGGACTGCAGCTTCTGTGCATTCTGGAACGTCTGAAGAGTCTCACCGGAGTCAATCCGCGCAGAATCGGTCTGTCCGCCACCCTGGGGGATGTATCCGTGGCAAAGAACTGGCTGAATACCGGAACCGGGAGGGACTGTGCGGCGCCGTTGTCCAATGAGGGGAAAAAAAGGGTCAGGCTGCATATCGAACGGTTTGTGAATTATGCGGACAAGCGTGATTTTATAGAGAGAAACGACAGCCAGAACGTGGTGGATGTGGATTCCGGCGGGGATATCGGCAGCCGGGAGCATTATGAATATTTATTCAGGCAGACACTGGACAAAAAGACCATTATTTTTGCCAACAGCCGGGAGGAGATTGAGCTGATCATGGCAAATTTAAGGGCGACTGCCCTGAAATACAAGGCGCCGGACGTATACCGCGTCCATCACGGAAATGTCTCCGCACTGTTGCGGGAGAACACAGAAGACGAGATGAAGTCTGCCGAGGAAAAAATCGTCACAGGCGCCACGGTTACTCTGGAGCTGGGCATCGATATCGGTTCTCTTGACCAGGCGGTGCAGGTGGGAGCGCCCCTGAATGTATCCAGCTTTGCCCAGCGTCTGGGACGGTGCGGACGGAGAGGCCAGGTTCCTCAGATCCTGTTTACTTTTGTGGAAAGCATCAAGATCAATTCTTCGGACATTTTAGGCCCCATAAACTGGGAGTTCATACGGACAATCGCCATAGTGGAGCTTTATCTGCGGGATCACTGGATGGAACCCATACCGCCCAGATTCCATGCATACAATCTTCTGTATCATCAGACCATGAGCACCCTGAAGAGCAATGGGGAGATGACGCCCGCCGCCCTGGCCCAGAAGGTGCTCACCCTGGGGGCCTTCCGGAAAATTTCCCAGGAAGATTACCGGGTGCTGCTGCAGTATATGCTGCATATCGAACAGCTGGAGCGCACGGAGCACGGAGGCCTGATTATCGGACGGGGCGGGGAGAAAATTGTCAACAGCCATAAGTTCCTGACGGTTTTTCTGGCGCCGGAGTATTTTCTGGTGAAGGAAGAGAACCGTACCATAGGTACCGTGGACAAGGCCTATGCGGTGGGCATCCGCTTTGCGCTGGCGGGCATGTCCTGGGAGACGGTGGATATCAATGTGAAGTCAAAGGTCATTTTTGTCAAAAAGGTGCCGGGGATTTCCGTGGTGGACTGGGACAGGGACTTTGAGATGGAATTCCATACCGTGCTTGTGCGGAAAGTGCGCAGTGTGATGAAAAAAGATGACGAATATCCGTACTTAAGTGACCGGTGTGCGGAACGGCTTGCCGAGATCCGCTATATTGCGCGCAACAGCGGAATTCTGGACAATCTTGTGACTCCTCTGTCCGACAAAAAATATGCCGTGTTTCCCTGGGTGGGAACCAGGCAGCTGGTAACGCTTCATTATGCCCTGCTCCAGAGAAAGATCAAAAACAAAATGCCATGGGTCAGCAGCCTTTATCTGGAAGTAGTTTTTGAAGGCGGCAAAGAAGAGCTGGAACGTGTGATCAGACAGATTCTGGTGTCGGAACTGGATTTGTACAGCCTGCCTCTGCCGGATAAAATTCAGATCAACGGAAAATATAATGAATTTGTTCCCATGGGACTTCTGCGGAAGCAGTTTATCGAGGATTACCTGGATTTCGAAGGACTGAAAAGGGATATGGGGACACCGGAAAAAGCGGCTGGCTGACAGGGGGAACGGGCAATGCACATGAAAGTGGCGGTTTGTGATGATGAACCGGTATATCGTTTGTATTTGAGGGAAATTCTGGCCAGGGAAAGCCTTGTCAGGAATCTGGAAATCGAAGTGACAGAATATGCCGGCGGAGAGGCGCTTCTGGAAGCGTATACCAGGGATCCGCTTTCCATGGACATTGTTTTGCTGGATATCCTGATGCCCGGCATGGACGGTATGGAGACCGCAAAGGCGCTTCGGAAGCGGGGGGCCGGATGCGTGATTGTATTTCTGACCAGCCTGGAGGACTTTGCCAGGCAGGGGTATGAAGTCAGGGCATTCCGGTATATTCTGAAGGAGGAGGCTGACAGGGCGCTGGGGCCGGTGCTTCTGGAAGCGGCAGAAGAATTTGGCCCGGAGGAATATTTTTCCTTTACCTGTGATTACTGTACCCATAAAGTGGGCATAAAAGATATCCTTTATTTTGAGAGCAGGAAAAGGCTTGTGATCCTGCAGACGGTCAAGGCTTCTTTTTCCTTTTACCAGAAGCTGGACATATTGGAGGAGCAGCTTTCGGACAAGGGCTTCCTGCGGTGCCACAGAAGCTTCCTGGTGCGGGAGAAGTGCGTCAGAAGCTGGAAGGAGAATGCGCTTTGGCTGGAAGATGGCACGGAACTTCCCATAAGCCGTACTTATGAAAAGCAAGTGAACCGAAGGCTGATGCTGGGAAAAGGGTAGGAGGCCTGTGAGGATGCTGCCGGAGATAGATAGTTATATATTGCTTTGCCTGAATCTGGTTCTGGCAGGCGGCGCGGTATTTTTCCTGGGGCTGAAAAAAAGGAAGGAAAACCTGATTCCGGGGAGGGGCGCAGGATTCCTGACTTGTCTCTGGATGCCGGAATTTGCCGTCTTTGACATGGGGATGATCCGTCTGGTGCAATTCATTATGGAAGGGATCGGGCAGGCGGGAGAGAAAAGCGTGGAATTATATGCGGCCGGAATCCTGATGACAGAGAGCATGACGGCATTGTTTCCGCTGTGGACGATTCTCTATTCCGGGGCCTGGAATTTCCGCATCCTGAATCCGGACTGCCGGGCTGGCGGTACTTCTGACGGGAAAGGGCATCATGGACGGGGAACCTGGCTGGAAAGGGAAGGGGAATTTCTGCCGGGCATGTTTTTGCTGCTGTGGCTGGGAATGTGTGTATGGCGGGAGAAGACCCGGGGCGGGATTCCTGCCGGACTTTTTTTCTATTTTCTTTTCTTTTTTCTGCTGGAGTCTGCGAAAGAAAAAAGATACGGACAGTACAGCAGGTCCCGGTGGGAAAACGGACTTTCTGCCGATAATACGATTACGCCTGACAGTGTACAACGGCAGAGACAGATGGAGTATCTGAAAAATATTGACCGCCAGTATCAGCGTACCCGGGAATTGTGGCATGACCTGAAAAATCATATCGGCATATTGGAAATTCTGGTAAAGGAAGAGAAATTCCGGGATATGACGGATTATCTGGACAGTTTTAAAAAGGACGTGGAGTACCGCATGATTCCCATGAAAACCGGATGTGCGGCGGTGGATGCCCTGCTGGGGGATAAACTTTACCGCGCCGGAAAAAACAATGTGGAAATGTCTTTGCAGCTCTGCAGCCTGTCCGGGCTGCGGCTGGATGTGACGGATCTGTGTGTGGTGCTGGGAAATTTGCTGGATAATGCCCTGGAAGCCTGCGGGCGCATGCCGGATAACCGGAGGATGTCACTGCGTTTAAGGCAGGAGGATGACTTTTATTATCTGACCGTGAGCAATACGGCGCCCAGGCCGGTGGAGGCAAAAGATGGTTATGTTTCGGGAAAAAAGGACCGTCAGAACGGTGTGGGGCACGGCCTGGGACTCAGGAGCGTGGAACGTATTGCCCACCGCTATGGAGGCTTGCTGGTGACGGATTATTCCAATGGGGAATTTAAGGTCATGGTAAGAATGCACATCTTGTAAATATCTTATTTCGTTTCCTTTTCCAGAGCGTGTCTGAAAGTCAACAACCCCGCTGCAAGCAACGGGGTATGTGACCCTCGCGGCATTCGCCAAATGGATGCTGGCGCATCCGCTTGGCTCATTGCCCGCGGGAATCAAACACGCTCCGGCTTTTTGGTTCTGGTCTGCCGCGTGTAAATGTGCCGGAATATCTGGCGGCAGGTGGAACGGCACCGGAAAATGACATAAATTCTGTCAATCGTTACAACAATTTCCCACGATAAAAACAATATGCTATGATAGAGACATGAGATGCGCAGAGGGATCCCTCCTTTCAGGAGGGCGGGGCAGGGAGGAACAAGATGAAAATCGTACGTAACTGTGTCCTTGCGGTGAAGCTGATTTTTCAATATGCATTCAGACATGGACTGTTGTATGTTCTGGTATGTCTTATTCCGGGCTTTTTTGGTGGAATAAGAGTTATTCTGGTGCAGAAACTGGTAGACCGGGGACTGGTCCTGGCGGGCACGGGGCAGGGACTGGAAATGATGGCAGTGACAGGCACCCTGCTGGTGACGGTTCTGTTTTTCTGGTTTGTACTGGAACGGCTGCAGGGGTATGAGGATAAATTGCTGGAAATAAGACTGATCGGTTCCATGGCGCCGGATATTATGGAAAAACTCAACGGGATAGAATACAGCGCCTTCGAACAGAAGGAGATACAGATGATTCTGCAGAGAATTGGCGGGGAACCCTGGCAGAATGTGAAGAGCTGTTTCAGCGCCAGTGTCTGCACCGTACAGGCATTGCTGTCTGTTTTCTTTCTGCTGGGTGTGTATGCATCGCTGTCGCCCTGGATTGGAATGGGAATTTTTCTGGTGGCGGTACCGATGGTGTTTCTGAATTTTGCGGCTACCAGGCGGCTGCAGGCCGTTATCAGCGGAACAACGCCGCAAATGCGCAGAATCGAAGACCTGAAGCGCCTGTTTCAGGACCGGAATGCCATGTATGAAATGAAGATCTTCGGAAGTCAGGAATGGATTGCGGGAAAGTGGGATATGGCAGCTTCCGGCATAGAGACAGAGATATCCAGGGCAGGCCGTAAGGTCCTGGCCCTGGAGGGCGGCAGTAAGATGCTGAACATCACATATTTTGTGTTTATGATTGTCGCAATGACATATTTGTTTTTGCAGGAAAGAGTCACTGTGGGGCAATATGCCGCAGTCATAGGATCTTTGAGCACTGTCATAGGCCAGATACAAAATGCGTCCTGGAATGTGACAAATACTTTCAAAAATGCCCTGGATATGGAATATTACCGGGAGTTTCTGGCAATTCCGGCGCGCAGGGACCGCCGGAATGTGGATACCCTGTCCCATGGGGACATTGTGTTTGAAAATGTCAGTTTTTCCTATCCGGGCTCGGATCGGGAAGTACTGAAAAATGTGACTTTTCGGATAAAGGCCGGGGAGAAAGTGGCATTTGTGGGGGAAAACGGGGCTGGGAAGTCCACGATTGTGAAGCTACTGTGCGGGCTTTACGAGCCGGATGCCGGACGGGTGATGATGGGGGGCGTGGACATCCGGGATTTGTCGGAAGAAAAGCGCAGGAAATGTCTGACGGTAGTTTTTCAGGATTTTCAGGGATATGAGCTGACCCTCCGGGAAAATGTGGCCCTGGGAGATATCGATGGCTTAGAAGATGATGCCAGGATTCTGGAAGCTTTGCGGCAGGCCGGCGGGGAAGAGCTGTATCTCCACGAAAAAAAGGGACTGGAACAGAATCTGGGGCATCTGGAGGCGGATGGAAAAGACCTGTCCAGAGGACAGTGGCAGAGAGTGGCCGGCGCCAGGGCGTTCATGGCAGACGCAGCCTTCTGTATCCTGGATGAACCTACCGCTGCGCTGGATCCTGTGGCAGAGAGCCGTATGTATGAAAATTTTGCCCGTATTTTCCGGAAAAAGGGAACCATAATGATCTCCCATCGTCTGGCAAGCGCAAAGATGGCAGACCGGATTATGGTGCTGGACGGGGGAAGGATTGTGCAGAACGGCAGTCATGGGAAGCTTATGGAAACAGAAGGTCTGTACCGGACCATGTATCTGGCCCAGAGTTCCTGGTACAACTGACCGGAGGTGCGGAAGTTGGAAGTAAACTTCCCGCCTTCCCCGGGTTAGAATGCATGTTTCGGTATTAATATGGGAGAGATTCACTGATATACCCGCTGAAGCGGGCAGGAGGGTATGGAAATGAAGAGCAAACCGTTTCGGTATTTTTGGCAGAGCATCCGGGATATGCATCGCTTTATGCCTTTTTTACTCTGGGGAAAACTGACGGCAAGCATTGGGGAAGGAATACTGCAGGTATGGCAGCCGGTGCTGATCGCTGAAATCTTCGGGCTGGCCCCGTGTCTGACAGACGCAAACAGGCATATTTTCAGACAGAAAACCATATTTCTGTGTATTTGTGTCGGATTCCCGGCCGTATGCTCCATGATTCTGCGGGCGGCGGGACTGTACGGCGAGGGCAGAAAAGATAAAAGCTATGGCTGGAATATGTTCGGTTTTTCCCGGGGAATCCGGTTGGAGGCGCTGGACGACGCAAAAGTGCTGGACTGCTTCCAGAAAGCGGACGCGGCATATTCACGGCATCTGGCGGGGAGCAGAATGTTTTCCTATCTGCTGATGAATGTGGAGTCCGTACTGGTCTGTATCAGTACTTTTCTTGTGGTGGGAAGTTTCTCTCCCTGGCTTCTTCCCGGCGTGACAGTGGGATTTCTGTTCCATTTGCTGATCGACATTCACGCCGAGAGAAAAAGAACGGAGACTTACAGGGGACAGTCCATGAAAAGGCGGCGCCTGCAGTACTTCTGGAGACTGTTCTGCACGAAAGAATCCGTAAAGGAAATGCGGATTCTGGGGTTCCACAACTATCTGAAAGAAAAATGGGTGGCGGCAAATGTGGATGTGGTGCAGGAGATGGAGGAACTGGAGCTGAAGGCCATGAAACTGTCCGCAGCGGGAGTCCTGGTCAAAAACCTTTGCTATGTGGCAAATGTTGCCATAGCATTGCTGCTTATGGTGAAAAATGAACTGGCAGCGGGACAGTTCGCGGCATGTCTGACGGCGTTTGGCCTTCTTCAGGACAAACTTTTTATGCTGGACACTTTTCTCATCAGTTTTCTGAATTCCTATCACCATGTGGAGGAATATTATGATTTTTTTGAGACAGAGACAGACCGGGAGGGTACGGAGACCTACCAGCCTTTTCAGAGGGAGATATCACTTTGTGATGTCCGGTTTCGTTATCCTGGGGCGCAGTCCTGGGCCCTGGACGGTGTAAACCTGACCATCCGGAAAGGGGAGCATGTGGTGATTGTGGGTGTCAACGGTTCCGGCAAGACGACACTTTCCAGGCTGCTCACGGGCGTTTATCTTGCGGATTCCGGTTCTGTATGTTATGACGGCCGGAATGTGACGGAAATACGGAGAAAGGGTTTATACCAGGATATTTCGGCTGTGATTCAGGATTTTGTCCATTACCGTTTTTCCCTGCGGGAAAATATCTGTGTCAGTGATTTCCGGAGAAAAGAAGATGAGGAGCATATCCGGAATGTGACGGATGCTGTGGGGATGCAGGAAATGATTCAGAGTATCGGCGGGCTGGACTGTGAGCTGGGCAGCGAATTTGGCGGCAGGGAGCTTTCCGGGGGAGAGTGGCAGAAGGTTGCCATTGCCAGGGGGCTCTTTAAGGACAGCGGGGTGCTTCTTCTGGATGAACCCACCGCTGCGCTGGACCCCATTGCGGAATATGAGATTTTAACCGGTTTTCTGAAACTGATTCAAAGGCGGACATCCATTATTATTTCCCACAGGGTGGGGATATGCCGTCATGCAGATAAAATTATTGTCATGAAAGCGGGAAAAGTGGCCGAGTGTGGCACCCATGAGGAATTGAAGAATGCCGGGGGCGAATACGCCCGTATCTGGAAGGCACAGGCAAAGTGGTATTAAGGTGCGCGGCACCGGGACCGCTTTGCCTCAAAACAGTTTGTTTTTATTCTTTTTAAAATATCTTTAGAATTTCTTCTGAAATCCCTGCAGATGCAATTTATTTTTGTTCCATATACTATGTTCAACAAGCAAAAGAACGGGGGAAACAGTGTATGGATTTGTCAGCGCTTACTTTTTATTTCACCAAGTATGGGGCTATCGCCATATTTGTGATTGTATTCCTGGAATATATGAATTTGCCGGGATTTCCGGCGGGAATCATCATGCCGCTCTCCGGCATCATGGCCGCAAAAGGAAATATCAGTTTTCTGTGGGTGATGGTGATTTCCGTTTCGGCAGGGCTGCTGGGCAGTCTGGTTTTGTATGCCCTGGGCCGAAAAGGCGGTGAGCTGTTTTTAAATGCTTATATCAGAAAGTTCCCCAAACAAAAAGAAGTTCTGGAGAGAAATCTGGAGTGGGTGAGAAATAAGGGCTGTATGGGCGTTTTTCTGGGGAAACTGATCCCCATGATCCGGACTATTGTCTCCATTCCTGCAGGAGTGGTAAAAATGGACCTGACCAAATATATCATCAGTTCCGCCTGCGGCATCCTGGTCTGGAACCTGGTATTCATCGGGGCAGGATACATGCTGGGAGACCAGGTGTTCCAGCTCCTGGGGGCAGTGTGAAAACATAATGACAGCGGCCGGAAAGTCTTTCGCAAAAATGGTACTGGCCGAAGATTTGCGGTATTGGAATAAAAAGCAAATAGAGGCCAGTGCCCGGAGAATTTACGGACGCAGCAGCGGCCGGAAATGTCTCCGCCAAAAATGGTACTGGCCGAAGATTTGCGGTATATGGAATAAAAAGCAAATAAAAGCAAATTGGAATAAGGAGAACCCTATGAAGATTGCATTGATGACGAATAATTATAAGCCTGTGGTAGCGGGTGTGCCGGTTTCCATTGAGCGGCTGGCGAGGGGGCTGGAGGAGATGGGGCATGAAGTGACGGTTTTTGCCCCCACATACAGAGAAGCACAGGAAGAGGAGGAAAATGTCTTTCGTTACTCCACATGTCTGAATCATTTTGTGGGAGGAATTGTGCTGCCAAATCCGTATGATTTCAGGATAGAAAAGGCGTTCCGGGAAAATTCCTTTGACATTATCCATGTCCATCATCCGATGCTGATTGGCAGGATGGCAGTGCATCTGTCCCGGAAATACAATATTCCCCTGGTTTTCACGTATCACACCAGATACGAACAATATGTCAATTGCTACACAAAGGGAATTGTCCGGATGAATAAGTTCATGCCGCACTATCTGCGGGGCTTTATGAAACACTGTGATTTTGTGTTTGCGCCCACGGATGGAATGCGCCGTTACCTGACAGAAACCTGCCGGATTCTGCCGGAAAAGACAGGAGTGCTTCCCACAGGTATCGAGAAGGCGAATTTTGACATTGACCCGGAGGAAGGCCACCGGATCAGAAGAAAATACGGGGCCGTCAAAATTCCCCTGCTTCTGACCGTGTCCCGGATGGCCAGTGAGAAAAATGTGGAATTTCTTCTGGAAAGCCTGGTACAGGTAAAACGTAATTACGAAAGACCTTTCCGAATGCTGATGGTGGGTGATGGGCCGGACAGGGAGGCCCTGGAAAAGCGCAGCAGGGAACTGGGGCTGGAGGACAGGGTTGTTTTCGCAGGTTCTGTTCCCAATGAAGAGACTGCGGCATATTTCAAGGCGGCAGACGGATTTTTGTTTGCATCCAAAACCGAAACCCAGGGCATTGTGGTGCTGGAGGCCTTCGCTGGGGGGGCGCCGGTGATTGCCGTGAGGGCCACGGGTGTGGAGGATCTGGTGGAGGATGGAGCGGACGGCATTCTGACAGAGGAAGATACATCGGAATATGCGGCGAAAGTAGCCGAATTCCTGGAGGGTGTCCCGGCGTATGAGCGCGATGAAAGCCGGCCGGAGACTATTTTGAACATAAGAAACAAGAAAATGGCAGAAAACGCATTGCAGAAAGCTTTCCTGTTCCGTGAAGAAGCGGTTGCCTTAAAAGCAATTCATTATTATAATAGTGTTATTGCGGAAAACGCAGCACAACAAAAACGGAATATCCGGCTGCTGCCTGCAGGATGATGAGATCTGTTCTGTGCGTTCCTGCCGGAGATATATTTTGCCGGGAAAGGTTCTCCTGAAGCAGACAGGATATTCCGCTGACGTAAAAAGGGAGGACATCATATGGAACAAAAGTATCACATTCTGGTAGTGGAGGACGATAAAGAGATCCGGGAAGGAATAGAAATCTATCTGAAAAATCAGGGATATGAGGTATTTCAGGCCGCCAACGGGGCAGAGGGGCTGAAGGTGATGGAAAAGGAAGAAATTCACCTGGCCATCGTGGATATCATGATGCCGGTGATGGACGGTGTCACCATGCTCATGAAACTCAGATCCAAAGAATATGAATTTCCTGTTATTATGCTGTCGGCAAAGTCCGAGGAAGTAGATAAGATCATGGGGCTGAACATGGGGGCGGATGACTATGTGACCAAACCTTTTACACCCCTGGAACTGCTTGCCAGGGTCAATTCCCACCTGCGCAGATATTCCAAATATTTGTCGGCGCTGAAAGAGGATGGGAACAAAGATCACATCCATACGATTGGAGGTCTGGAACTGAACGAAGATACGGTGGAAGTGAGTGTGGACGGCGAACCGGTGAAACTGACCCCCATGGAATTTAAGATTGTACAGCTTCTGATAAAAAATCCGGGCAGGGTTTTTTCGGCGGATGAGATTTATGAACGAATCTGGAATGAAAAGGCGGTAAATACAGATACCATCATGGTACATGTGAGAAATATCAGGGAAAAAATCGAGATAGATCCCAAAAATCCGAAATACCTGAAGGTGGTCTGGGGGGTAGGCTATAAGATAGACAGACAGTAAACTCCCATGGAAACGTATTGTACCGCCCTGCAGGAAAATTTGGGGGATGGGATGTAAAATGGTATCAGGAGGGGAATATGGGGCTGTTTAAAAAGAAAAATCAATGGGAAAAGGAACTGGAGAAACTGCCGCCTTATCAGGAGAAAGAAAAGGTCAAAGGCTTCAGAAAACTGCGGAGAGAAAAGCCCTGGCTGGTGAGAGGCCTGTGGGTCAGTCTGGCAGTTTCCGTTCTGTTCAGCAGTTTTTATGGTGTGTTTAATGCCCGGGCTTCAAAATATGAAATCAGCCCCATAGAGAACCTGGACAATATTGCCTGGCTTTATCAGAACTGCTATCTGCTCTACCGGGATTTGCACAATGCACAGACGGAGGAAGAACTGGATTACGCGGATGTGTATCTGGAAACAGGGGAGGAATACAGCTGGATTCTGGATGAGAAACAGCTTGAAGAATATATGACTCTGCTGCAGGTGCTGGAAGAATTGGGGCAGGGGACAGAATCCGTGACGGAAAGTACAAATAAGGACTGGCTGCAGGAAGCGCTGGAAAAAGGAAATGTGACGGACGAACAGCTGCAGGAGAGAGTTTCCCAGGGAATACTGGATGGGGACATTCTGAATGCTTACAGGGACAGTACCTGCTCATATAATATAAGTATGGGGGGATGTGACGCCATTAGGGACGAACGGAATGTCTTTGAATATTATTTCCAGAATCTGGAAGATGGTTTCCCCAATCTGAACAGCTCCTATGATTACATCATTGAAGACACTGCCACCGGAAAGATTGTCACAAATATGTCCATGGATGACAGAAACCAGTCTTCGGATTCCACATATTTTCTTCTGGAATTTGTCTTTGACGATTCCGGCAACGTGACAGTGGGGGATACGGTACGGGGCAGGGACGAAAGCCAGGTCAGGAAATATGCCAATGAGGTGGTCAGGGAAGGTTCCCTGCAGGCTTTGCTGAATAATGGCATGAAGGAATTCCAGAAATACGGAAAACTGAGAACACCTGCAGGCTGTACCGTAACTTTTTCGGTGACGGAAGCGGCATGGGCAGACAAAAAAGAGGGCTTTTATATCGGGCGTGCCGCACAAGGGGGGTATGACAATGGGACCGGATCCTATTATGTAACCTACCGTTATAACGATTCCCTGAATTCCTACTGGATGTCTGGCCTGAACAATGTCATTTTGTGCTGTATGCTGGCCATGGTTCTGGCCGGAATGTATTTTCCGTTGCCGGGCAGGAAAAAGCCATGGATGGAGGAGCGGATTTGTGCGGTTTCCATGGAACTGCTTGTCTGTATCGTATGCGTTTTGTGCGCCTTTATGGAGTCCGTGATGTCCATGGTGGCCTATATCGCCGGAGGCGAGGCAGGGGGGGCGTTTACCTCTTATCTGGGGTGGGTGGAACCGGATGCGGTAAATTTTCTGATCACGGTGCTGAACTTGTCGGTGCTGACTTTGTTTTATTCTGGCTGCTGGTACGTGGGAATTTGTGCCAGGGCAGTAAGGGAGCTGGGCCTGAAAAGGTATATTACACAGAGAAGCCTGATTTACCGTTTCTTTCCGTTTATGAAAAGAAACGCGGTTCGCATTTACGATTCGGTGGCGCATATGGACCTGACGCGGAATTCCAATAGGACGATTATCAGGCTGCTGGCCGTAAATGCATTGATTCTGCTGGTCATCAGCAGTTTCTGGTATGGGGGATTTGCCATTACGGCGGTGTATTCCTTTGTACTGTATGTGATCCTGAGGAAATATATCAGTGAACTGCAGAAACGCTACAGGATTCTGCTGAAGGCAGTGGACGAAATTGCCAAGGGGAACCTGAATGTGGTGATTCAGGAAGACCTGGGGGTTTTCGAGCCTTTCCGGGAACAGGTGTTTAAAATCCAGGATGGACTGCGCAAGGCAGTGGATACGGAGGTAAAGAGCCAGCGCATGAAGGTGGAACTGGTTACCAATATGTCCCATGACCTGAAGACACCCCTGACGGCTATAATTACTTATATAAACTTATTGAAGGAAAAGGATGTGACAGAGGAGCAGCGACGGGAATATCTGGCCACCCTGGAGCGGAAGTCACTGCGTTTAAAAAGCCTGATTGAGGATTTGTTTGAATTCAGCAAGGCCAGTTCCCAGAATATTACGCTGAATATCATGGATGTGGATATCATGAATCTGGTGAAGCAGGTTGCCTTTGAAATGTCTGACAAACTGGGCGAATCGGAACTGGATGTGCGGATGAACCTGACGGATGAAAAAGTGATACTTCCCCTGGACAGTCAGAAAACATACCGGATTTACGAAAATCTGTTTGGAAATATTTCCAAATACGCATTGCGCGGGACCAGGGTCTATGTGAACGGTTTCCGGATTGACGATACGGTGGTCATTACCCTGAAAAACATCTCCGCCCAGGAGATCACGGTGGATTCCTCGGAACTCACCGAGCGCTTTGTGCGCGGGGATGCGTCCCGCAACACAGAGGGAAGCGGACTGGGGCTGGCCATAGCCAAAAGCTTTATGGAACTGCAGGGCGGGCATCTTGACCTGGAGGTGGATGGGGATCTGTTCAAAGTGACCACCACCTGGTTTGTGGAGAGAGAGGCGATTCTGCCCCGGGATGCCGCCGGAAGTCAGGAGGGGAAAAACGGGTCAGGCAGAGAATAGGAATCGTTTTCCAGGTAGCTGACAGACAGTGACGGAAGAGGGATCCTGAAACAGGAAAAAGAGGGAGGGAATTTATGAGTTGTCTTGGAAATTTGATATGGTTTTTGTGCGGGGGATTATGGCAGGGGCTTGTCTGGACGCTTTCCGGCATCTTGTGGAGTATTACCATTGTGGGGATTCCCATTGGGAGGCAGAGTTTTAAATTTGCATCACTGGCCTTTTTTCCCTTCGGAAAGGAAATCCGGTACGGAGGAGGCACCATGTCCATGCTGGCCAATGTTATCTGGCTGATTGTAAGCGGCATACCGCTGGCCGTGGCGGCGGCACTGAACGGGGTGCTGCTGTGCTGTACCATTATCGGGATTCCCTTCGGAATGCAGTGTTTTAAGATTGCAAAGCTTGCACTGATGCCTTTCGGGGCGTCCATAGTCTACACATAAAGGAATTGAGGGCAAATGGAACTGTTTCAGGAAAAAAAGAAAATCAGGAAAACGGTCCTGGCGGCAAGGGAAGCGCTGAGTGCCCCGGAACGGGAGAGGGGAGACTGCCTGATCACGGAGCGGATTCTGGGGCATCAGTGGTTTTACCGGTCGGATGAACTGCTCTGTTTTGTCAGTTATGGCAGTGAGATCAGTACCCTGGAAATTTTGCGGGAGGCTTTGGGGGCAGGGAAAAAGGTATATGTACCGAAGGTGCTGGGGGAGAAAAATGTGCCGGAGATGGTTTTTTACAGAATTACCTGTCTGGAAGAACTGAAACCGGGATACCGGGGGATACCGGAACCCCCCGGGGATTCTGAAGTATATGCCTACAGGGAGGCGGCCGCGGAACATACCCTGATGCTGATGCCGGGAGCGGCTTTTGACCAGTACCGGAACCGGCTTGGATATGGGAAAGGCTTTTATGACAGATATCTGGCAGACAAACCCGGACTGCAGCTGCGCACCATAGCCCTGTGTTACAAATGCCAGCTGACGGAATCCCTGCCTGTGTCGGATACCGACATAAAACCCTGCCAGGTGATCTGTGTCTGACCCTGCGGCCCCAATTCGCAGGTTACGGAAAGGCATGGGGGTTTTTCCCGGGAATTGACTATCAGGGATAAAAGGATTATAATACTCTTGTATCATAGGAAAGTGTGTCCTATGATACAAAAATGCTCCGCGGGGATCGCACTGCGGCGGAAAGGAATCATGTCGCTGAAGCGCCCCGC